>JANXVK010000304.1 GCA_025351675.1 Rhizobacter sp. | reverse complement strand
TCCGGGCAACTGGGCCACCGACATCGAGGCCGGCTCAAAATACGGCCACAGCCTGCTGTTCGTCGTGCTGATCGCCAGTTTGGTCGCGATGCTGCTGCAGACGCTGTGCGTGCGGCTCGGCCTCGTCGCCCGGAAAGACCTCGCGCGCGCCTGCCGCGATCACTACGGGCCGCGCGTGAACCGCTTTCTGTGGCTCGGCGCCGAGGTCGCGATCGTCGCCTGCGATCTGGCCGAAGTGCTCGGCAGTGCGCTCGCGCTGCACCTGCTGTTCGGCGTGAGCATCACGACCGGCATCGCGATCACCGCGTTCGACACGCTGATCGTGCTCGGCTTGCAGGGCGCGGGGTTCCGGCGCGTCGAGGCGATCGTGCTCGGCCTCGTCCTGACGATCGCAGCGTGCTTCGCGATCGAGCTCGCGATGGTGCAGCCGAACTGGTTCGACGTGGCGATCGGCTTCGTGCCGACGCTGCAGCGGCTGCACGATGTCGACGCGCTCTACCTCGCGATCGGCATCGTCGGCGCGACCGTGATGCCGCACAACCTGTACCTGCATTCGTCGATCGTGCAGACGCGGCGCGTCGGCCCCGGCGACGCCGCCAAGCGCGAGGCGATTCGCTTCGGCACGCTCGACACGGTCGTTTCGCTCTCGTTTGCGCTGCTGGTCAACGCTGCGATCATGATCCTCGCCGCGAGTGCGTTCCACGGCACCGGCCACGCCAACGTGACCGAGATCGAGGAGGCCTACCACCTGCTCGACCCGATCGTCGGTGGCTCGGCCGCGGCCCTGCTGTTCGGCATCGCGCTGCTCGCGTCGGGCCAGAGCTCGACCCTCACCGGCACGATCGCCGGGCAGGTCGTGATGGAAGGTTTTCTGAACCTGAAGATCCCGTGCTGGCAGCGCCGCGTGATCACGCGCGGGCTGGCGCTGATCCCGGCGTTCATCGGCGTGGCGTGGTTCGGCGACGGTGGCGTCGGCAAGATGCTGGTACTGAGCCAGGTGGTGCTGAGCTTTCAGCTGCCGTTCGCGATCTGGCCTCTGTTGCAGTTCACGAGCGATCGGCGGCTGATGGGCGCGTTCGCGAACGGGCCGGTGGTGAAGGCGCTCGCGTGGTCGCTGTTCGCGGCGATCAGCGCGGCGAACGCGTGGCTGGTGGTGTCGGTGTTGCGGTAGGTGACGGTCACGGCGATCATCGATTCGATCGGCGAGGAACCACCCAAACCGGTGCGCCCATTGGCGGCCGGGAAAGGTCCCTTCGTGAAACGCGCCGTTGCTGCATCATTCCGGCTGGATCCGAACCCTGCGTCGGAGCGCACGAGCTCGAACACGATGAACGACAACCTTTTGATCCTCGGCGGCACCGGCTTCGTCGGCCGCAGCGTCTGCGGCCTGCTGGTCGACCGCTCCGGTGGCGGCAGCGGCCAGATCGTGGTGCCGAGCCGCCGGCCCGAGCGCGCCAAGCACCTGCTAGCGCTGCCGACGTTGCGGCTGGTCGATGCCGACGTGCACGACGAGGCTCAACTGACCACGCTGCTGCACGGGCGCGACGCCGTCATCAACCTGGTCGCGATCCTGCACGGCAACGATCCGCAGTTCGAGCGCGCGCACGCGGCGCTGCCGCGCACCCTCGCGCGGGCCTGCGCGGCGGCGGGCGTGAAGCGCGTCGTGCATGTGAGCGCGCTGGGCGTGGGTCCGAATGCGCCGAGCCGCTACCTGCGCTCCAAGACGGCCGGCGAGGCCGCGCTGCTGAACGCCGGGCTCGCTCTGACGATCCTGCGGCCCTCGGTGATCTTCGGCGAGCACGACAGCTTCCTGAACCTGTTCGCGACCTTGCAGGCGGTGTTCCCGGTGATGCCGCTGGCAGGTGCCGATGCGCTTTTCCAGCCGGTCTGGGTCCAGGACGTCGCGGCCGCGATCGTGCGCTGCCTCGACGACGATTCGAGCATCGGCCAGACCTACGAGATCGCCGGCCCGCAGGTGCTCACGCTGAAAGAACTGGTGCAGGCCGCAGGCCGCCATGCCGGTCACGTCCGGCCGGTGATCGGTCTGCCCGATGCCCTCGGCAAGCTGCAGGCGCTGGCGATGGAGATGTTGCCTGGCGCACCGTTGATGTCGCGCGACAACCTCGCCTCGATGCGCGTGCCGAACGTCGCCAGCGGCAAGCTGCCCGGCCTGGCGCAACTCGGCATCGCCGCGGCCACACTCGAGAGCGTGGCGCCCGACTACCTCGGCGCGGGGCGCGGCGCGGCACGGCGCGCTCGGCGCGGCGGCTGAGCGGCGCGATCACCGAGCGCATCGCCGTGGTGCCGGCGAAGATTCCCTGCGTCGGAAACCGGTGGGCCGGATGTACCGGCCGGCAGCGTCGCCTTGGACCATCAAGACCAGCGGTGGCGAGGCGATCAGCAGGCAGACGGCAACGCGCCGTTTCAGGGCGGTCTCGCGCTGCATCGTCGGCGTCTCCCTCGCCGTGCCGACGCCGCAAGCGCAGTGCGTCACGCCGCGCAAAACCTTGATGCGCCGCTGCACGCAAGGCGTTCGATAATCGGCTGTCGCCTCTCACCAGCGCCGTCTCGCCCCACCATGATCCAACCCGTGTTCGCCGGAGTCGTCCTCGCCATCTGCCTCGTGCTGATGGTGCGGATGATGCTCGGCGCGCCGCGGCGCTACCGCTTCGACACGGCGGTGCGGCGCATCACGGCACGCCTGCGCCGCGCGGGTCTGTCGATCTGGCACTGGCGCGACGCTCGCCGCGAGGCCGAGCGGGCGCGCAAGGATGCCGACGAGGCGATCCAGCGCGCCCGCGACCGTGGCGAGTGGGACGGCAACGTCTACACGCCGAAGGCGTTTCGCAAGCCGCCGCGCGACAAGATGCATTGAGCCCGAACCAGCCCGCAACATGCGGTCGAACGACGCACCGCGAATGTTGCCGAAGTGCGCGGCCTCACTTGAACATCAGGTGCGGCAACCAAAGCGACAACGCCGGCCAGAAGGTCACGAGGATCAGGAACGCGATCATCGTCTTCAGCCACGGCCACACCGCGACCGTGAGTTCGGTGATACCCATCTTCGTGATGCCCGACGCCACATACAAGTTCAGCCCGACCGGTGGGTGACACAGGCCGACCTCCATGTTGACCGCCATCAGGATGCCGAAGTGCACCGGGTCGACGCCGAGCTTCACCGCGACCGGGAACAGGATCGGCGCCATGATCAGCACGATCGCAGCCGGGTCCATGAAGTTGCCGGCGACCAGCAGGATGATGTTGACCAGCAGCAGAAAGACGACCAGACCGAAGCCCTGGCTCGTCATCCACGCGGCCATCGCCTGCGGGATCTGCTCACTCGTCATCAGGAAGCTGAACAGCACCGCGTTGGTGATGATGTAGAGCAGCATCGAGCTCATGGCCGCGGCGCTGAGCAGCGACTTCGGCACGTCGCTCAGCTTCAGGTCCTTGTAGACGAAGACCGAGATGAAGAACGCGTAGACCGCGGCCATCGCGGCCGCTTCGGTCGGCGTGAATTTGCCGCTGTAGATGCCGCCGATCACGACGACGATCAGCAGGATGCCCCACAGGCTCTCGCGGAACGCGCGGTAGCGCTCGCCCCAGCTCGCCCGCGGCAGTCGCGGGTAGTTGTTCTTCTTCGCGATGTACCAGGTGGTCGCGCCGAGCAGGAACGACAGGCACAGCCCCGGCACGATACCGGCGAGAAACAGCTGGCCGACCGAGGCCGAGCTGACCGGCTCGCCGGTCGGTCCGGTCGCGTTCATGCCGGCCGTCGCGATCGCGTACATCACGAGGTTGATCGACGGCGGGAACAGGATGCCCAGCGCACCCGAGGTCGTGATCACGCCGGCGCCGAAACGCTTCGGGTAGCCCGCCTTGACCATCGCCGGCAGCATGATCGAGCCGACCGCGACCACCGTCGCGACCGACGAGCCCGAGATCGCCGCGAACAGGGCACAGGCCATCACGCCCGCGAGGCCCATGCCGCCGTACCAGTGGCCGATCATCGAGGTGCAGAAGTTGATCATCCGTTTGGCGACCCCTCCGTGCGTCAGGAAGTTGCCGGCGAGGATGAAGAACGGCACCGCCATGATCTCGAACTTCTCGATCCCGGTGAACAGCTTCAGCGCGACCGTGTCGAGCGGCACCTGGCTCATCGTGAACAGGAAGGTCAGCACCGTGAGGCCGAGCGAGATGCTGATCGGCATGCCGGTCAGCATCAGCGCGACCAGCAGCACGAAAATGATGAGGGTGTTCATTTGCGCGCTCCCCCGGTCGGGGCATCAGGCGGGTTCGGCACGTCTTCGGGTTCGAGCGCGGCGTCGTCGACCCCCTTGACGCCGTGATCGGCATGCGGCACTTCGCCGGTCTGCCAGAAGCTCCACGCGACCTGCAGGAAGCGGAAGCACATCAGGTATGAGCCGAGCGGCACGCACGAGTAGGCGATCCAGGTGGAGATCTCGAGGTCGGGCGAGGTCGGGCCTTCGGGAACGTCGCCGACATCCATGCCGAGCCAGTCGTGCAGCAACGCGTAGTGGAAGCCGTTGTCCCAGACGAAGCGCGCACCCAGCGTGCCGACGATGCCGGTGAACAAGGCGCCGGCCAAGAGGCCGAACATGATCAGATACTTGGCCTTCTCTTTCGGCAACGCGCGCACCAGCACGTCGACGCCGACGTGCGTGCCGTTGCGCACGCCGTAGGCCGCGCCGAACTTCGCCATCCACACGAACATGTAGATGCACAGCTCCTGCGCCCAGCCGACGTTGAGCTTGACGGTGAAGTCCTGAACGTACGGCACGCCGGAGGCGAACCGGTGCACCACGGCCAGGAAGATCACGAAGGTGGCTGCCCCCATCAGGAACGTGATCAGCCATTCCTCCAGGTGGTCGAGGCTTCTGTTGAACATGTGATGTCGTTGTCTCTCAAGGGATCGGCAGGGGCACTCCTGCCGATCAGGCGCAAAGCGCTCGTCAGAATCGCGTGCGCAGGCCGAGGGCGATCTCCGTCTGGCTCGGGAAACCGTTGGTCGCGCCAACCTTGTAGCCGTCCTTCAGCTTCAGGTAGTCGCCGGCGAGGTAGACCTCGGTGATCTTGTCGAAGTGATAGAAGGCCGAGGCGTACACCGTGGCGCGGCTGCCGGTCGCGGTGGCCTTCGCCGTCGTCGCGTTGGCGAATGCATTCAGCACGTTGCCGCCGCCGTTCACCGCGGCATTGGCGGCTTTCATGTTCTGGTAGCCGAGCTCGTAGTCGAGGCTGCCCGCCGGCGCGAACTTGGCGGAGACGGTGTAGGCGTTGTCCTTGCGGTCGCCCAGACCCGCCTGCTGCGCCGTGTAATGGAACAGGCCGGCGTTGAGCCGGACCGGACCGACCGTGTAGTTGCCACCGACCGAGTAAGCACGATTCGTTTGTCCGGCGACCTTGGCCGCCGTCGCGAAGCCGGCGAGGTTGAACGCACCACCGGCATAGGCGAGCGAGGCCGTCTCCGACGAGCCGTTCGAGAAGTCGCCGGCGGCGCCGCCGAACTGGTACGAAGCACCGGCGAACAGGCCGTTGTCGAAGCCCTTCTTCCAGACCACGCCGTTGTTGAGCCGCGTGCCGCTCGCGCTACCTGCGTAGAAAATCAGCTGCTTGAAGTTGTTGTTGTTCGAGTAGCCGCCCTCTTCGAGCGATGGCGCGGCGGGGCCGTACGGGTCGCCGTAGATCGCCGACGCGATCGGGTCGCGCCCGATGGCATTCTGGCGGCCGAGCGTCAGCTTGCCGAACGCTGCGCTTTGCACGCCGACCCAGGCGTCGCGGTTGAAGGTCACGCCCGGGGTGTCATCGGCGCCGGTCTGGCTCTCGTACTCGCCCTCGAGCCTGAAGATCACATCCAGGTCGGTGCTGCCGAGGTTGCGCCGGCCGGTCATGCCCCAGCGGTTGCCGCTGAACCACGCGACGCGCGGCGAGTTGAACGCGTCGCCGGCCGCTGTGCCGTGGTTCGCATGCACGTACGAGACATCGATCAGGCCGTAGAGCGAGACGCTGCCGCTGGCGGTGCGGTAGGTCAGGCCATCGCCCTGCGCGTAGCTCAAGCCGGTGGTGGCCTGCTGGCCCGGGGCGGGTGCCTGCGCTGCGGTCGCGGTCGCGGTGGCCGGCACCGGCGTCGGGGCCGCCGCGGCGCTCTGCGATCTCTCGACGTTGTCGAGCTTCTTTTCGAGCGCGTCGAGCCGGCGCTGCTGCGCCTCGGCCGCACGCTTTTGCGCGGCGATCTCGGCCTTGAGATCCGCGATCTCGTCGGCGCGCGCCGGCTGCGTCACGGCCAAGCCGGCCAGCATTGCGGTGAGCAGGACTGTCTTTCTGAGCACGCTTGTCTCCTCGGGGGTTTTATCGAACACGGGTCCGGCCCACGGCGCCATCCGCGCCGCACCGCCGGTAATTTCTACTTCGCGGGCACGAACCCGGCGGCCTTGTAGACCGCCTCGATCGTCGGCTTGCCCAGGCGCGCTTCCATCTCCTTGTGGACCGGCATCAGCGCGGTCTTCCATTCGTTGGTCTCGGCGGGCGTGAGGGTGTAGATCGTGGTCTTGCCACTCGCGCGCATCTTGTCGAGCGCCTGTACGTTCTCGGTTTCGGCGATCGCGTTGGCGTAGGTCGTGGCTTCGCGCAGCGCCGCTTCGAGCGTGGTGCGCACATCCGCAGGCAGGCCGTCCCAGAACTTCTTGTTGACGATCACCGCGTAGGCGAGGTGACCGTGGTTCGAGATCGTCGTGTGCTTCTGCACCTCGTAGGTCTTCTGCGTGTAGAAGTTCGACGGCACGCCTTCGCAACCGTCGACCACACCCGACTGCAGCGCCTGGTACAGCTCGCTGAACGCCATCACCTGCGGGATCGCACCGAGCGCGCGCATCTGCGCGTCGAGCACCTTGGAACTCTGGATGCGCATCTTCAGGCCCTTGAAGTCGGCCACGTGGTGCATCGGCTTGTTGGCGCTCATGATGTGGAAGCCGTTGTCCCAGTAGGCCAGGCCCTTGATGCCTTTGGGCTCGAGCTTCTTGAACAGGTCGGCGCCGACCGGCCCATCGGTGACGGCGCGGAATGCGGCCGTGTCCTTGAAGATGAAGGGCAGGTCGAAGACCTCGAATTCCTTCACGCCGAGCGGGCCGAACTTGGCGAGCGAAGGCGCGAGCATCTGCACCGAGCCGAGCTGCAGCGCCTCCATCTCTTCCTTGTCCTTGTAGAGCTGGCTGTTCGGGTACAGCTCGACTTTGACCTTGCCGTTGGTGCGCTGCTCGACCAGCTCCTTGAAGCGCTGGGCGCCCTTGCCCTTGGGCGTGTCGGGAGCGACGACGTGGCTGAACTTGATGATGATCGGCGCTTGTGCGCGCAGGGTCGTCGGCAGCGCGATGGAAGCGGCGGCTGCGGCGGCGGCGCCGAGCACGAGGCGGCGGCGCCGTTGGATCAGCGAGTGAGTCATGTCTTGTCTCCGGTCTCGGAATGGATACCTGCGGCGGGATTCTGTTGGCGCGCGCCGGGCCGCGAAATTGTGGAGTTCCACATTTCGGGGCCGCCGGGTGGCCGCGCCACGGGCGTCGGCCTAGACTTCGGCGCATGTCAGCACCGACCGCTCCCGCCTTGCCGTCGCCGCGTCCGGCGCTGGCCCTGCCGCCGCGCCCGGCCCTGCGGCGCGGGCTGTGGGCGCTGCCGCTGCTGATCTCTCTGGTGTTCGTCGCAGCGGTGCTGGCCTGGTTGCGCGCGAACGAGCAGTCCGAGCTCGAAGACCAGCGCACCGAACTGGCCTCTGACGCGCTCTCGCTGCAGGCGCAGGTCAGCGGCCGCATCGAGAACGAAACCGCACGGCTCATCCGATTCGCCGCCAGCCTGGAACCCCGCGGCTTGAGCGCCGAGGCCTTCGCCGCGGCGCCCGAGGTGCAGCAGGGCCTGCACCGCTTCTGGGTCAGTCTGACCTGGCTCGACGCGAGCAACCGCATCGTCGCCCACGTGCCGGAACTCGCGCCGCGGCCCGATCTGCCGAGCCTCGCCGCGACCGGCCTCTCGGCCCACATCCGCGTGCCGCTGGCCTCGGGCGGCGCGCTGGTCGCGCGCTATTCGCCGACCGACATGCTGCGCCAGAACGTGCCGTGGTGGCTGGCACGCAAGTACGACGTGCGCCTGGTCGACAGCTTCGGCGACGTGATGGCCTCGACCACCGAAGCCCGCGACCCCGGCGACCACCCATCCCACCGCATCAGCCTGGAGCCGACGCTGACCGACAGCTACCTCGAACTCGTCGCGCGCGACCGCGTGACGCGCTGGTACCGGAGTTTTCCGATGGCGATGGTGGCCGGTTTCGTACTGTTGCTCGGTGCGATCACGTGGATGCTGCGGCGCCAGGTGCACGATGTCTCGCGCGCCGAAGCCGCGTGGCGCACCGAAGCGGCGTGGCGCAGCGCGATGGAAGATTCGCTGACAGTCGGCCTGCGCGCGCGCGACCTCGACGGCCGCGTGCTGTACGTGAATCGCGCGTTCGCCGACATGGTCGGCTACAGCCCCGAGGATCTGAACGGCCTGCACCCGCCGATGCCTTATTGGCCGCCCGACGCGATCGACGAGTCGATGCAGCGGCATCGCCGCAACATGGCCGGCGACGCGCCGCGCGGCGGCTACGAGGCGCGCTGGCGGCACCGCGAGGGCCGCGCGCTCGACATCATCCTGTTCGAGGCGCCGCTGGTCGACGCCAGCGGCCGCCACATCGGCTGGATGGGCTCGGTGCTCGACAACACCGAGCGCAAGCGCTTGGAGGATCGCGAGCGCCGCCAGACCGACACGATGGCGCACCACGCACGGCTGACGATGCTGGGCGAGATCGCGTCGACGCTGGCGCACGAGTTGAACCAGCCGCTGAGCGCGATCTCGAGCTACAACGCCGGCGTCATCAACTCGCTGCAGCGCGACGCGCGGCCCGAGACCCCGGCCGACCCGGCCGTCTTGCGCGCACTGCAGCGGCTGGGCGAGCAGGCGGCGCACGCCGGGCGCATCGTGCAGCGGATCCGGCAGTTTCTTACGCGGCGCGAACCGCAGCTCGAAGCCTGCTCGTTGAACGCGGTGGTCGAAGGCGGCGTCGACCTCTTGCGTCGCGAACTCGCGCGCCAGCACGTGCAGCTGACGCTCGCGCTCGCGCCGAAGCTGCCGCCGGTGGTGGCCGATGCGGTGCTGATCGAACAGGTCGTGATCAACCTGGTTCGCAATGCCGGCGACGCGCTCGCCGAGCAGCCGCAAGACGCCGCCCGGCCGCGCCACATCGACGTCAGCACCTTGCGCACGCCGGACCAGCGCTTCGTGCGCATCGACGTGCGCGACAACGGCCCGGGCCTGCAGGGCCGGCGCATCGAAGACCTGTGCGCGCCGTTCTACTCGACCAAACGCGATGGCATGGGCATGGGGCTGGCGATCTGCCGCTCGATCCTGGAGGCGCACCATGGCGCGCTCGATGCCGTCGAATCGCCCGGCGGCGGCGCGTGGTTCTCGATGACGCTGCCGGTCGACTTGGCGGTGACAGTGGGCGCGCTCGAAACCGAGGCGGCGCTGTGAGTGCGGCGCCGCCGGGCATCGTCTACCTGCTCGACGACGAGGCGGCGGTGCGCGACGCGCTCGGTTTTCTGCTCGGCTCGCGCGGCCTGACGGTACGCACCTTCGCAAACGGGCCCGAGCTGCTCGCCGCGGTCGACGCCACACCGCGGCCGCTCACCGGCGTGTTCGTTCTCGACGTGCGAATGGAGCCGATGTCGGGCCTGCGCGTATTCGACGAACTCGTCA
Source organism: Rhizobacter sp. (assembly GCA_025351675.1). Classification (GTDB taxonomy): domain Bacteria; phylum Pseudomonadota; class Gammaproteobacteria; order Burkholderiales; family Burkholderiaceae_C; genus LMDS01. The sequence goes on along the minus strand of JANXVK010000304.1, from coordinate 725 downwards.
CGCGACGGCTGCGCAACCCGGTGCTGTTCCTGAGCGGCCACGGCGACATCCCGATGGCGGTCGAGGCATTGAAGAACGGCGCCTTCGACTTTCTCGAAAAACCGTACAGCGACAACGCGCTCGCCGACCGCATCGCGCAGGCGCTCGCGGTCGACGCGGCGATGCACCAGACCGATGCCCGCGCCGCAGAACGCAGCGCGCGCCTCGCCAGCCTGACCGAGCGCGAACACGAGGTGATGCAGCGCGTCGCCGCCGGCAAGCTCAACAAGGTGATCGCCGACGAGTTGCACGTGTCGGTGCGCACCGTCGAAGTGCACCGCGCGCGGGTCTACGCGAAGCTGGGCGTGAGATCGGCGGCCGAGGTCGCGACCTTGTTGGCGGCGTGATCCGCGCGCCGCCGCTACTCGATCGCCTTCACCATGTCCTCGACGACCTTCTTCGCATCGCCGAACACCATCATGGTCTTGTCCATGTAGAACAGTTCGTTGTCGAGGCCGGCGTAGCCCGCGGCCATCGAGCGCTTGTTGACGATGATGGTCTTGGCCTTGTAGGCCTCGATGATCGGCATGCCGTAGATCACGCTGCCCTTGATGTGCGCGGCCGGATTCACCACGTCGTTGGCACCGAGGATGATCGCGACGTCGACCTGGCCCAGCTCACCGTTGATGTCTTCCATCTCGAAGACCTGGTCGTACGGCACTTCGGCCTCGGCCAGCAGCACGTTC
>JANXVK010000297.1 GCA_025351675.1 Rhizobacter sp. | reverse complement strand
CGCTTGAAACCACCGGCCTGGGCATGGTCCCCATGGTCATCGAAACGTCCGGCCGCGGCGAGCGGGCGTACGACATCTACAGCCGCATGCTGCGCGACGACGATGTTGGCGGTCTGGTCGTTGACCGGGCCGACCAGGAAGATCACGCGTTCGCGCAGCATGCGGCTGTAGATGTCGTACGCCCGCTCGCCGCGGCCGGACGTTTCGATGACCATGGGGACCATGCCCAGGCCGGTGGTTTCAAGCGCGCTCATGGCACTCCTTCAAGTGGATTCTGCGGATGTTGGGGCCGATTATGTCGCCACAAGTCCGACGGCGAAGATTCGTCTCCGGCAGCAAAAAGGGCGCCCACCTCGCGGCGGCGCCCTGCTCGTGCGACCTTGACCGGGAACCGCGCGATCAGCCGGTCATCAGCTCGTCGAACGGCAGCACCTTGTCGGTGACCTTGGCCTTGCCGAGCACGAAGTCGGCAACGTTGTTCTCGACGACAACGGCTTCCACCTCGGCCAGACGCTGGCGGTCGCCCAGGTACCAGCGCACCACTTCAGACGGCTTCTCGTAGCTCTGCGCCATCTCTTCGATGTGCTTTTGCAGCTGATCGGGCTTGGCCTGCAGGTTGTTCGCGCGCACCAGTTCGCCGACCACGAGGCCGAGGCGCACGCGCTTCTCGGCCTGCGGCTGGAAGATCTCGGCCGGGATCGGCGCCGTATCGGCATCCTTCACGCCGCGCTTCTTCAGGTCGGCGCGGGCGGCCTCGACCATGCGCTCGGTCTCGCCGGCGACCAGCGCCTTCGGCACGTCGAGTTCCGACGCGGTGACCAGCGCATCCATCACGTTGGCCTTGTTGCGCGCGAGCACGCGGAGCTTCACTTCGCGCTCGAGATTCTTCTTGACGTCGGCGCGCAGGCCGTCGACCGTCGAATCAGCGATGCCGAGCGACTTGGCGAACGCCTCGTTCACTTCCGGGAGGTGCTGGGCTTCGATCTTCTTCAGCGTGACCATGAAGTCGGCTTCCTTGCCGGCGACATCCTTGCCTTGATAGTCCTCAGGGAACTGCAACGGGAAGGTCTTCGACTCGCCGGTTTTCATGCCCCGCACCGCGAGGTCGAACTGTTCGAGCATCTGGCCTTCGCCGATCAGGAACTGGAAGCCTTCGGCCTTGCCGCCATCGAACGGCACGCCTTCGATCTTGCCTTCGAAGTCGATCGTGACGCGGTCGCTCTCGACCGCGCCCTCGGCGGCCGGGCGCTGGGCGAAGGTGCGGCGCTGCTTGCGCAGGATGTCGACGGTCTTGTCGATCGCCTGTTCGGTGACTTCGGTCGAGACGCGCTCGACCTGCGATTCGCTCAGATCACCGAGCTTCACTTCCGGGTAAACCTCGAAGACCGCGTCGAACGAGACCTCGCCTTCGGGCGCGCCTTCCTTCTCGGAAATCTTCGGCGCACCGGCGACGCGCAGCTTGGCTTCATTGACGGCCTCGCTGAACACTTGGCCGACCTTGTCGTTCATCACCTCGTAGTGCACCGAGTAGCCGTAGCGCTGCGCGACCACGCTCATCGGCACCTTGCCGGGGCGAAAGCCATCGGCCTTGACGGTGCGCGACAGCTTCTTCAGGCGCGACTCGACTTCGGTGTTGATCGTGGCGGTGGGCAGCGTCAGCGTGATGCGACGCTCCAGCTTGTCGAGGGTTTCAACTTGGACGGTCATGGTGTGTGAACTCTGTGTGATTGCTGTCTGTTGCAATAGCTGCTGGTGCGCGGGGCGGGACTCGAACCCGCACACCATCGCTGGCGTCAGGACCTAAACCTGGTGCGTCTACCAATTTCGCCACCCGCGCGGGGGGCTGCTTTTTTACCCAGCTTTCCGGCGAAACGCGGATTTTAGCTGGTCGCGGGCTCCTTTTCGGCCGCTGTTTCGGCGCCGGCGGGTTTGACGCGAAACCAGGCCGCGTACCTCGCCCGCAGCGAGCGCAGCGTGAGCACCGTCGCGACAGCCAGCCCGCCCATGATGGACACCGCCATCGGCCCCTGAACACGCTGCGCGACAGCGGGATCATCGCGAGCACCGCCGCCGCCGGCAGCACGATCGGCCGCAGACGCCGCACGGCCGCCTCGACAATCGCGTCCTAGGTCGGCACGCCCTTCGCCCTGTCCTGCTCGATCTGGTCGATCAGGATCACCCAGTTGCCAATGATCATGCCCAGCAGCGCGACGAAGCCGAACGGTCGGTTGAAGATCAGCAGCGCCGCGGCGATGCCGGCGATGCCCCACAGCCCGGTCACGAACGCCAGGATCGAGCGCGCGAAGCTGCGCAACTGCAGCATCGGCAAGGTGAACATGCTGAACAGCGCGATCGGCAGCCCGGCCGCGATCGAGCCTTGGCCCTTGCTGCTCTCTTCAACCGCGCCGGCGACCTCGATGCGATCGCCCGGCAGCATTTTCGCGCGCACCACCGCCTTGAACAGCGGGTCGAGCTGCGCCGTCACGGTTGCGGCTTGCAGGCCCTCGATGATGTCGCCCTGCACCGTCGCGGCGTAGTCGCGGCCCTCGCGCCACAGCACGCCCGACTCCCAGACGAAATTGCCACGCGCGATCTGGCCGAGCGGGATGCTGCGGCCGGTCGACGTCGGCCCATACGCGTTCGCCAGATCGGTGATCTGGTTGCGCTCTTCGAGCGGCTGGCGCAGCACGATGCCGACCAGCTTGTCGTCTTCGCGGTACTGGCCGATCGTCGTGCCCGAGTGATCGTGCGCGCGGCCTGCGCGACGCCCACGCTCGTGTCGCCGAGCGCACGCGCCTTGTCCTGGTCGACATCGAGGCGCAGCACTTTGACCGACTCGTTCCAGTTGTCGTTGATGCCGCGCATGTTCGGGTTCTCGTGCATGAACGCCTTGACCTCGTCGGCGTACGCACGCACGCGCGCCGGGTCGGGTCGGGTCCGACGACGCGGAACTGCACCGGGTACGACACCGGCGGCCCGTTCGGCAGCAGCTTGGCGCGGCCGCGCACTTCTGGGAACTCGGTGGCGAGCAGTTCCGGCA
>JANXVK010000288.1 GCA_025351675.1 Rhizobacter sp. | reverse complement strand
GGAACGGCGGTGTCGAGGCGCGATGGTCGAGCGGCGTGCCGGTCAACGACGTGAATTCCGACGCCGCGGCCGGCCACCTCACCGCCTCGGCCAACCTCGGCTACACGGCGCGCGTCGGGCCGTGGAAGCTGCGCGGGTTCGGGCGCGTCGACAACCTGACCGGCCGCTCGTACGCCGGCTCGGTGATCGTCAACGAGGGCAACTCGCGGTTCTTCGAGCCGGCGCCCGGACGCACCTGGCTGGTCGGCGTGGCGAGCACGCTGACGTTCTGATCCGGCGCACCGGGGCGCTGGGGCGCGGTGGCGTGCTGCGTACACTCGCGGCATGTTCCGCCGGGCCGCACCATGACCATCCAGCTTCAAGAGCTTCTCGACAGCAACCGACTGTGGGCCGCGAAGACCGAGCAACGCAGCCCCGGCTTCTTCACCGGACTGCTCGCGCAGCAGGCGCCTCAGTACCTGTGGATCGGCTGCGCCGACAGCCGCGTGCCCGCGAACGAGCTGGTCGACCTGCTGCCGGGCGAGCTGTTCGTGCACCGCAACGTCGCCAACGTGGTCGTGCACTCCGACCTGAACTGCCTGTCGGTGATCCAGTTCGCCACCGACCTGTTGAAGGTCAAGCACATCATCGTGGTCGGGCATTCGCGCTGCGGTGGCGTCGTCGCGGCGCTGAACGACATGCGCGTTGGCTTGGCCGACAACTGGATCCGCCACGTCCAAGATGTGCGCAACCGCCACCAAGCTTGGCTTGAAACGCTGCCGCTGGAGGAGCAGATCGATGCGCTCGGCGAGCTCAACGTGATCGAGCAGGCGAAAAATGTTTGCCAGACTACCGTCGTGCAGGACGCTTGGGCGCGCGGCCAGGAACTGGTCGTGCACGGCTGGTTCTACGGCCTGAACAACGGGCTGCTGCGCGACCTGAAAATCACCGTGCCGAACGCCGCCGAGATGACCGGCGCGTTCGAGGCCGCGATCGAATCGCTGCATGCGCGCCATGCGATGAAGACCGACTCGGTGACGGGTTCGTTGAACGGCCCCGAGATCGCCGCCGTGTTCACCCGCGGGGGGCCGGCCAAGCCGGCATGAGCCTGCCCGGCCGCCCGGCCGGTCGCGCTCCGCTCGCTCCGACTCTCGGTCGCGCCGAACCCGCCGGCGCCCGATCGGCTACGCTTCCATCCTGGGTGGAAGAACGCCCCTCAATCGAAACTGAAGGACATCCATCATGAGCGACCCCATCGTCATCGTTTCCGCTGCCCGCACGCCGATCGGCGGTTTGCTGGGTGATTTTTCGTCTCTCTCGGCGCACCAGCTCGGCGCGATCGCGATCAAGGCCGCGGTGGCACGCGCGGGGGTGCCGGGCGACGCGATCAACGAAGTGCTGATGGGCAACTGCCTGATGGCCGGCCAGGGTCAGGCGCCGGCTCGCCAAGCCGCGCTCGGCGCAGGGCTGCCGCAATCGGTCGGCGCGGTCACGCTGTCGAAGATGTGCGGCTCGGGCATGCGCGCGATGATGTTCGCGCACGACATGTTGCACTGCGAAACTGCCGACGTGATGGTCGCCGGCGGCATGGAGAGCATGACCAACGCGCCGCACCTCACGCAGATGCGCAAGGGCATGAAGTACGGCATGACCGCGCTGTACGACCACATGGCGATCGACGGCCTCGAAGACGCCTACGAAAAACTGCCGGGTATCGATGGAAAGCCGGGCGCTGGCAAGGCGATGGGCGTGTTCGCCGAAGAGTGCGTCTCGAAGTACGCCTTCACGCGCGAGCAGATGGACCAGTTCGCCATTTCGTCCACCCAGCGCAGCAAGCTCGCCAACGAAGACGGCAGCTTCGACTGGGAGATGGCGCCGGTCACGCTCAGCAGCCCGAAAGGCGAAACCGTGATCAAGTTCGACGAGCAGCCCTTCAAGGCCAAGCTCGACAAGATCCCCGGCTTGAAACCGGCGTTCAAGAAGGACGGCACGATCACCGCCGCGACCTCGTCGAGCATCTCCGACGGCGCGGCCGCGCTCGTGATGATGCGCGAGAGCACCGCGAAGAAATTGGGCGTCACGCCGATTGCGCGCATCCGCGCGCACGCCGTGCACGCGCAGGCGCCGAACTGGTTCACGACCGCGCCGGTCGGGGCGATCGAGAAGGTGCTCAAGAAGAGCGGATGGAACGCGAAGGACGTCGATCTGTGGGAGGTCAACGAAGCCTTCGCCGCCGTCACGCTGGCCGCGATGACCGAGTTCAAGCTGCCGCACGAGATCGTCAACGTCAACGGCGGCGCGGTTGCGCTCGGTCACCCGATCGGCGCGAGCGGTGCGCGCATCGTCGTCACCTTGCTGGGCGCGCTTCGCAAGCGTGGCTTGAAGAAGGGTGTCGCGGCGCTGTGCATCGGCGGCGGTGAAGCGACGGCCTTGGCGCTCGAACTGATCTGAAGTGATGGAGCCCCTCGTCCGTCGAGTACGCCGGCCGATCCCCCGCGGGGATGCAAGCCCGCTGGGCTGATGATGGCCGGCGTCCACGACCTCTGGCTGTTCGTCGTCACGGTGTTTGTGCTGAACGCCACGCCCGGCGTCGACATGATGATCACCGCGAGCCGCACGCTGCGGCACGGAGTGCGCGGCGGGCTGGCGACTGCCTTGGGTGTCAACGCCGGCTGCGTCGTGCACACGCTGGCCGCGGCCTTCGGCTTGGCGGCGCTGCTGAGCGCGTCGGCGGCGGCGTTCGCGCTCGTCAAGTGGGTCGGCGCGGCCTATCTGCTGTGGCTCGCGATCGAGATGCTGCGCGGCGCGATGCGCGGTGGCGATGGGGCGGCGTTGTCGGTGCCGGGCGACACGGCAACGAGCGCCTGGGTGCTGTTCCGCCAGGGCCTGCTGACGAACGTGCTGAACCCGAAGATCGCGCTGTTCTTTCTCGCGCTGCTGCCGCAGTTCATCGACGCGCAAGCGCCCGACAAGACCGCCGCGTTCCTGTCACTCGGCGCGGTGATGGTTTTGCAGAGCGCGCTGTTCCTGATCGGCTTCGTCGTGCTTGTGTCGCACCTGCGCCGGCTGCAACCGCGGCCCGCTGCGCGGCGTGCGGTGCAGGGCGCGGGCGGGCTGGTGCTGCTGTTCCTGTCGGCGCGGCTGGCGCTGACGCCGCGGCCGTGAGGGTGCTCGTGATCGGCGCGTCGCGCGGCATCGGGCGCGAGTTCGTGGTGCAGTACCTCGCCGATCGCGCGCAGGTCACCGCGACGGCGCGCAAGCTGGGAGACGTCGCGGAACTCGAAGCACTGGGGGCAACCGCCTTCGCGCTCGACGTGGCCGATGCGGCCAGCGCCTCGGGCCTCGCCTGGCGCGTCGACAACGCCGGTTTCGATGTCGTGATCGTCAACGCCGGCGTGTACGGCCCGCGCACGACGGCGCTCGACACGCCGACCGAAGCCGATTTCGACAATGTCATGCACACCAACGTGCTCGGCCCGATGCGCGTGATCCCGCAACTCGCCGATGCGCTGGCGCCCGGCGCGCGCCTTGCGGTGCTGTCGTCGGAGATGGGCTCGATGGGTTTGCGCGAGGCGAGTGCAGGTTGGCTTTACCGTGCCTCGAAAGCGGCGCTGAATTCGGTGCTGAAAGACGCGTCGCTGGCGTTCGCCAGCCAAGCGACCTGCATCGCCTTCCACCCCGGCTGGGTGCAGACCGACATGGGCGGCCCGGGCGCCGACCTCACGCCGGCCAAGAGCGTCGCCGACATGAGGCGCACGGTCGCGGCGCTGACGCCGGCACAAAACGGGAGCTTTCTGAACCATGACGGCACACTGCTCGCCTGGTGAGCGGCCGCCGCCCACCGAGGTCGGCGAAACCTTCACGCTGCTGGTTCGACTCAGCGACGACGAGGTTCGCGCCGGCGCGCGCTTGGTGCACGACCTGAATCCGTTCCACCACGATCTCGCCGCCGCGTGCGCTGCCGGCTACCCTGGCCTGATCGCCAGCGGCGCGCACACCGGCGCGATCTTCATGGGCATGACCGCGACGCACTTCTCGTCGCCCGCACGCGACGGCAGCCCGCGCTCGATCCTCGGGCTCGGCTTCGACATCCGCTTTCGCAAGGTCGTGCTCGCGGACGAAGACATCACGTTCCGCTGGACGGTCGAGAGCAGCCTGTGGAAACCGAGCCTGAACGGCTACGTCACGCGCTCGATCGGCGAGGTGCACACGCCGCGCGGGCTGGTGCTCACCGGCGTCTCGAACCTGCTGCTGCGCCACGCCTAGCGCGACTTTTACCGGAGACCCCACCATGCTGCTGAGCGAAGACCACCGCGCCGTGCAGGACGCCGTGCGCGCCTACGTGCAAGACCACATCGCGCCGCAGGCCGCGGCGTGGGACAAGAACCATCACTTCCCGCAGGCCGAGCTGCGCGGCCTGGCCGAGCTCGGCTGCTACGGCGTCGCGGTGCCGACCGAGTGGGACGGCGCCGGGCTCGACTACCTCGCGCTCGCGATCATCCTGGAAGAGATCGCGGCCGGCGACGGTGCCACCTCGACCGTGGTGAGCGTCAACAACTGCCCGGTCTGCTCGATCCTGATGGCGTGGGCGAACGACACGCAAAAAGAGCAGTGGCTCAAGCCGCTGGCGCGCGGCGAGATGCTCGGCGCGTTCTGCCTGACCGAGCCGCACGTCGGCTCGCAGGCCGATGGCCTGAAGACGACCGCTCAACTTGTCACTTGATTAGCGACCAACCTCAGCCACACGAATGAAGTGAGCTGGGGCTGGAGTTGAAAGGCAAGCGGCGCGAAGCAGGCGGGCCAAGATGGAGCGCAGATTGAAGCGGCGGTTGAATCGATATTGGGCCTCACCAAGGTAGCGATGGGCGT
>JANXVK010000269.1 GCA_025351675.1 Rhizobacter sp. | reverse complement strand
GCACCGGCGGGATGTCGGCCGGCGACGGCATGAAGTCGACCACGCCGTCGAGCATGCGCTGCACGCCCTTGTTCTTGAAGGCCGAGCCGCAGAACATCGGCTGGATTTCAGCCGCGATCGTGCGCGTGCGGATGGCGAGCTTGATCTCGTCCTCGGTCAGGTCGCCCGTCTCGAGGTACTTATTCATCATCTCTTCGCTCGACTCGGCCGCGGCCTCGAGCATGTTCTCGCGCCATTTCTTGGCCTCTTCGAGCAGCTCGGCCGGAATCTCGCGGTAGTCGAACTTCATGCCCTGCGAGGCCTCGTCCCAGATGATCGCCTTCATCTTGATCAGATCGACCACGCCGGTGAAGTTTTCCTCGGCACCGATCGGGATCACGATGGGCACCGGGTTCGCGTTCAGGCGAACCTTCATCTGCTCGTAGACCTTGTAGAAGTTCGCGCCGGTGCGGTCCATCTTGTTGACGAACGCGAGGCGCGGCACCTTGTACTTGTTGGCCTGGCGCCAGACGGTCTCCGACTGCGGCTGCACACCGCCCACGGCGCAATACACCATGCACGCGCCGTCGAGCACCCGCATCGAGCGCTCGACCTCGATCGTGAAGTCGACGTGCCCGGGCGTGTCGATGATGTTGATGCGGTGTTCGGGGTAGGCCAGCTCCATGCCCTTCCAGAAGCAGGTCGTCGCGGCCGATGTGATCGTGATCCCGCGCTCTTGCTCCTGCTCCATCCAGTCCATCGTGGCGGCACCATCGTGCACTTCACCGATCTTGTGATTCACACCCGTGTAGAACAGGATGCGCTCGGTGGTCGTGGTCTTGCCGGCGTCGATGTGAGCCGAGATGCCGATGTTGCGATAGCGCTCGATGGGGGTCTTGCGGGCCATGATGGCACTCCAGATGGGCTTGACAAATACATGGGCCGCTCGCGGGTTCGTGAAAACCCGATGAGCGGCCGGGGGCAACTAAGTGAACTTAGAAGCGGAAGTGCGAGAACGCCTTGTTGGCCTCTGCCATGCGGTGCACTTCGTCGCGCTTCTTCATCGCGCCGCCGCGACCTTCGACTGCCTCGAGCAGCTCGTTCGCGAGGCGCTGCGCCATCGACTTCTCACCGCGCTTGCGGGCCGACTCTTTCAGCCAGCGCATTGCCAGCGCCACACGGCGCACCGGGCGAACTTCCACGGGAACTTGGTAGTTCGCACCGCCGACACGGCGTGACTTCACTTCGACCATCGGCTTGATGTTGTTCAAAGCGGTGACGAAGATTTCGAGCGGATCCTTGCCCGACTTCTTCTCGACTTGCTCAAGCGCGCCATAGATGATGCGTTCAGCAATGGCCTTCTTGCCCGATTCCCTGATCACGTTCATGAACTTCGAGAGATCGACCGAAGCGTACTTGGGATCGGGGAGGATGTCCCGTTTGGGGACTTCGCGACGACGTGGCATTTCACTTCCTTTTGCTTCAGTTGGCGAGGCGCTTTCGCGCCCGCCGCGGAGAACCTATGTGAGGTCCTCCACTTACTCGGCAAGCCGGGACGACTTGACGAAAATGATCGCGGCCCGAGGGCCCGATCGCTGTTGTGGCTCTTAAGCCTTCTTGGGGCGCTTCGCGCCGTACTTGGAGCGCGACTGCTTGCGGTCTTTCACGCCCTGCAAGTCGAGCGAGCCGCGCACGATGTGGTAACGCACACCCGGCAAATCCTTCACGCGGCCGCCGCGAACCAGCACAACGCTGTGCTCCTGCAGGTTGTGGCCTTCGCCGCCGATGTAGGAGATGATTTCGAAACCGTTGGTCAGGCGAACCTTGGCGACTTTACGCAGCGCAGAGTTCGGCTTTTTCGGCGTCGTGGTGTACACGCGAGTGCACACGCCGCGTCGCTGCGGGCCGCCTTGCAGCGCCGGCGACTTGGACTTCGTGATCTCGGTCTCGCGACCGTGACGCACGAGTTGATTGATGGTAGGCATTTGGTAACTTGTTCCCGTTTGAAGTCACTTGGTTTTCGGCGGCCCGAGCCGACTGGCCCGGATGATTCGCCTGCGACTCCGGGAAAAGCGCACCTGACTGGAAAACGTGATTCCGTCGGGTTGCCCAGCAAAGAACGCAGCAGTGTCTGCCGAAAAGCCTTCTATTGTATGCCGCTCGGCCAAACCTCGCAAGACCGAGTCTTGTCCAACGAAGGTATGAGCCTGGAGCCGAGGGCGAGATTCCAACGAGGGATGAGCTTGGAGGGGGTGTGAGGCTGGAGGATGGCCGAGGTCGCCGGGTCCGTGGGCACACTGTCCGGGCCCGCCACGGCCTGCGTGCTGCGCCGCCAGCGCGACGTGTTCAAGGATGCTCGTTTCCAGCGCCCGGCCGACGCGGCGCGTGGACATCGGCGTGCGCAAAGCCCCGGCGCCCGAGGGCCGCCCCGGGCTTCATCCGCATCGACAGCGCCCACCAAGGGCGACCCGGACGGCATCAAGGGCCTGCACCACAGCAACGCGGTGGACTGCTCGTCACTCAGTGGCAGGTGGTGGCCACGCGGTGCAGACCCTCTCCGAGGCGCACCTGCTGCCGGTGATCGAGCAGATGCTCGAACAGTTCCCGTTCGAGCATCCCGGGGTTCCACGCCGACAACGGCAGCGACTACGCCAACCACCGGGTGGCCAAGATGCTGGACAAGCTGACGGTCGAGTTCACGCGCAGCCGGCCGCGTCACAGCAGGCCTCTCCAGGCTCATACCTCGTTTGGAACAGACTGACCGACCCGATTGCACAGCGACAATGCGACATGGACCCTGCCGAAACCGCAGCACCGATCGTCGTGCTCGACACAAATGTCGTGCTGGACTGGCTGGTTTTTGGCAACCCTGAGTCCGACGCGATCGCTGCGGCAATCGTCGCCGGCGAGGTGCGCTGGGTCGCGACGCGGGCGATGCGCGACGAACTCGCCCACGTGCTCGCGCGCGGCCACCTTGACGCTTGGGCGCCCGATCTCGATGCACTCTGGGCCCATTGGGATCTTCACTGCAGCGACCTGCCGGCGCCCGAGTCAGCCGGCCCGCCCGGCCGCCTGCGCTGCGCCGACCCTGACGACCAGAAGTTCATCGACCTCGCGGTCGCCTGCAACGCACGCTGGCTGCTGAGCCGAGACCGTGCGGTGCTCAAGCTCGCGCGGCGCCTGCGCGAGCACGGCGTCGACACGCGGCCGCCCGATCGCTGGACCGAGCCGGCGCACGCCTGACGCGCGCATGAAAAAGGGCGACCGAAGTCGCCCTTGGGTGCCGAAGCACCAGCAGCCTGAAGAGCCGCCCTATTCGGCCGCTGCCGCGGCGTCGGTGGCCGCGTCAACCTGCGCCAGCTGCACGGCGGCCAGTTCCTCAGCCTCCTGCATCACGATGGCCTTGCGCTCGGCGTCGTCCATCGCCTCTTTGGTCTTGCGGGCGTCGTGGAAGGCCATGCCGGTGCCGGCCGGGATCAGGCGGCCGACGATGACATTTTCCTTCAGGCCACGCAGCTCGTCGCGCTTGCCCATGATGGCAGCCTCGGTGAGCACCCGCGTGGTTTCCTGGAACGAGGCCGCCGAGATGAAGCTGTCGGTCGACAGCGACGCCTTGGTGATGCCCATCAGCACATCGGTGTGCGTGGCGGGCAGCTTGCCTTCGGCACGGGCCTTGTCGTTCTTGCCCAGGAGCTCGGAACGCTCGACCTGCTCGCCAAGGATGTAGCTCGTGTCGCCCGGATCGCTGATCTGAACGCGTCGCAGCATCTGGCGAATGATCACCTCGATGTGCTTGTCGTTGATCTTCACGCCCTGCAAACGGTACACGTCCTGCACTTCGTCGACGATGTAGCGCGCCAAGTCTTCGATGCCGAGCAGGCGCAGGATGTCCTGCGGATCGGCCGGCCCGTCGACCACGTTTTCCCCGCGGTTGACCACCTGGCCTTCGTGGACCACGATGTTCTTTTCCTTCGGGACGAGCTCTTCGTAGACCTTGCCTTCCGGGTCGGTGATCTGCAAGCGAACCTTGCCCTTGGTCTCCTTGCCGAACGACACGGTGCCGGTCATTTCCGCCAGCGTGCCCTTGTCCTTCGGCGTGCGGGCTTCGAACAGCTCGGCAACCCGCGGCAGACCGCCGGTGATGTCGCGCGTCTTCTGGCCTTCGACCGGGATGCGTGCCAGCACCTCGCCCGGCATCAGGTCCTGGCCGTCGCGGATCTGCACCAGCGAGCCCACCTGGAACGCGATCGTCACCGAGTGATCGGTGCCGGGGATCTTGACCTCGTTGCCCGCTGCGTCGAGCAGCTTGACCTGAGGGCGGATCACCTTGATCGCGCCACGCCGCTTCGGGTCGATCACGACAAGCGTCGACAGGCCGGTCACTTCGTCGAGCTGCTTGGCAACCGTCACGCCTTCTTCGACGTTCTCGAACTTCGCCTTGCCGGCGAACTCGGTGATCACCGGGCGGGTCAGCGGGTCCCAGTTGGCCAGCACCGTGCCGGCCTTGACTTGCTGGTCGATCTTGATGCTGAGCAAGGCGCCGTACGGCACCTTGTGACGCTCGCGCTCACGGCCGTGCTGGTCGGAAATGACGATCTCGCCGGAACGCGAAATCACCACCAACTCGCCCTTGCCGTTGGTCACGTAGCGCATCGTGGCGTTGAAGCCGATGAGGCCGTCGCTCTTCGCGTCGACGCTCGAGGCCACCGCTGCACGCGACGCCGCACCACCGATGTGGAAGGTGCGCATCGTCAGCTGCGTGCCCGGCTCGCCGATCGACTGCGCCGCGATCACACCGATCGCTTCGCCAACGTTGATCAGACCGCCTCGGCCGAGGTCGCGGCCGTAGCACTTCGCGCAGATGCCGAAGCGCGTTGCGCAGGTCAGCGCGGTGCGAACCTTGACCTCGTCGACGCCAGCTGCTTCCAGCGCGTCGAGGATGTCTTCGTCCATCAACGTGCCGGCGCCGAGCAGTTGCTCCTGCGTTTCCGGGTGCAGCACTTCGATCGCGGTGACGCGGCCGAGGATGCGGTCACGCAGCGACTCGATCACTTCGCCGCCTTCGACCAGCGCGCGCTGGTTCATGCCGTTCTCGGTGCCGCAGTCGTCTTCGATCACGACCAGATCCTGCGTCACGTCGACCAGGCGGCGCGTCAGGTAGCCCGAGTTCGCCGTCTTCAACGCCGTGTCCGCGAGGCCCTTGCGAGCGCCGTGGGTGGAAATGAAGTACTGCAGAACGTTCAGGCCTTCGCGAAAGTTCGCGATGATCGGCGTCTCGATGATCGAGCCGTCAGGCTTGGCCATCAGGCCGCGCATGCCGGCGAGCTGGCGGATCTGCGCGGCGGAACCGCGCGCACCCGAGTCGGCCATCATGTAGATGGAGTTGAAGGACTCTTGATCGACCGTCTTGCCGTGGCGATCGACCGTCTTCTGCTTCGACAACTGGGCCATCATGACCTTGCCGACCTCGTCGCCGGTCTTGCCCCAGATGTCAACCACCTTGTTGTAGCGCTCGCCAGAGGTGACCAGACCGGAGACGTACTGCTGCTCGATCTCTTTCACTTCCTTCTCGGCGCGCTCGATCAGCGCCGGCTTTTCCTTCGGCACCAGCATGTCGTCGATGCAGATCGAGATGCCGGCGCGCGTCGCCAGGCGGAAGCCCGCTTGCAGCAGCTTGTCGGCGAACACAACCGTCTCTTTCAGACCGCACTTGCGGAACGAGACGTTGATCAGGCGCGAGATCTCTTTCTTCTTCAGCGCCTTGTTGATGTTGCTGAACGGCAGGCCCTTCGGCAGGATCTCGCTCAGCAGCGAACGGCCGACCGTCGTGTCCACGAGTTGGGTCTGCGGCGTGAACTCGCCGGTTTCCTTGTCCTTCGTGTACTCGGTCAGGCGCACGCTGATCTTCGTGGTGATCTCGACCACGTCGTTGTCGAGCGCGCGCTGCACTTCGCCGATGTCGGAGAAGATGATGCCTTCGCCCTTGGCGTTGATGCGGTCCCGCGTGGCGTAGTACAGACCCAGCACCACGTCTTGCGACGGAACGATCGACGGCTCGCCATTGGCCGGGAACAGGATGTTGTTCGAGGCCAGCATCAGCGTGCGGGCTTCCATCTGTGCCTCGATCGACAGCGGGATGTGAACCGCCATCTGGTCGCCGTCGAAGTCGGCATTGAAGGCCGCGCAAACCAGCGGGTGCAGCTGGATCGCCTTGCCTTCGATCAACACCGGCTCGAACGCCTGGATGCCCAGGCGGTGCAGCGTCGGCGCGCGGTTCAGCAGAACCGGGTGCTCCTTGATGACTTCTTCGAGGATGTCCCAGACCACCGGCGTGCCGGATTCGACTTCCTTCTTCGCCGCCTTGATGGTGGTGGCAATACCCATCGCTTCCAGGCGCGAGAAGATGAAGGGCTTGAACAGCTCGAGCGCCATCAGCTTGGGCAGGCCGCACTGGTGCAGCTTGAGCGTCGGGCCGACCACGATGACCGAACGGCCCGAGTAGTCGACGCGCTTGCCCAGCAAGTTCTGGCGGAACCGGCCGCTCTTGCCCTTGATCATGTCGGCCAGCGACTTGAGGGCACGCTTGTTCGCACCCGTCATCGCCTTGCCACGACGACCGTTGTCGAGCAACGAGTCGACGGCTTCCTGCAGCATGCGCTTTTCGTTGCGCACGATGATTTCAGGCGCCTTCAACTCCAGCAAACGCGCGAGGCGGTTGTTGCGGTTGATGACGCGGCGGTACAGGTCGTTCAGG
>JANXVK010000664.1 GCA_025351675.1 Rhizobacter sp. | reverse complement strand
GATGCCCTTCAGGCCCGACAGGTCGATCACCAGACCCTCGTCGCAGGTGCCCAGACCGCCGCCATTGTGGCCGCCGCCGCGCACCGCCAGTAGCAGCGACTGCTCGCGGGCGAAATTTACGCACTGCATCACGTCGGCGACGTCGCGGCAATAGACGATCAGGCGCGGGTAGCGGTCGATCATCGCGTTGTAGACCTTGCGCGAGGCGTCGTAGTCGGCATCGCCTGGCTGCACGATGTGCCCGCGAAGCGAGGCGGAAAACTCGGCGATCTTGTCCTTGTTCAGCATGTCTACTCTCCGGTGATGGATACGTCCGGATGGAACGTGCTGCAGTTGTAGGCGGCGCCGGGCCACAGCGGAATAGTCAGTTCTGACCATCGGCCCTGTTCGCATATGACTATGCGGTGTCGCACCTTGGCGGCACAGGCCTGGCTTGACACGGGGACAGCGCTCAGGCGCTAACCCGGCTATGCCCGCGGCTCACTGGATTTGCGGATCGGGCGGGACATTCGTGACCGCCGACGGTTGAAGTCAGGCCGCAGCTTGCGCCAGCGTTGGCAGCGCGCCGATCGCTGTGCCGAAGGCCTGCGAGACCTCCACGATCTTGTCGGCCGGCACATTCGCTCGGCGCGCAGCTTCGCGAATGGCTTCCGGATCCTTCGCTTCGTACAGGCAATAGGTCTTGCGCTTGTCGGCGCTCAGGAACGAAAACACCCAGTTGACACCCACCTCGCCGTTGATCTTCGACACCGCGATGACATCGTCGTCGGTCAAATCCAATCGTTCGGCGAAGTTGCGTTCGATGATGAACAGTGGCATGAGGCTCTCCGCAAGGCCGCAGGGCTTCGCGTGTCGAGCCCTTGAAGCAAGCCATTCTGCACCACCGAAACTCCGAAGGGGTCAATAATTTTGCGTGTGAAGGCCGCGGACCAGCCCGTGGCCCCAGGGGCCAGCGCTCAGAAATGGCCGGGACTGCATGTTCGCTGCCGGCTCCGTCAGCAGCGGGCCGACCGGAAGAGGTAAAGCGACAGGTCTTCGAGACGCTGACCGCACGAAATCGCCCACTGCAGTCACGGAACTGGCGAATCTGTCCGCCGCAGACCCCCCATTCGATCGGCGGCTCATGATTGCGACGTAGACAGCATCAGTTGGGCGCCAGTGCATAGCAAGCCATGCTTGGTGGCGAGCGGGTCGAGACGCGGCCAAAGCCAGTGCGCTGACCAGACGCCCGCTGCGTTGCGGCTTGGCAAGCCTTGCAAACTTGTATCCAATCGACGGAGCCGCGCGTGCGACCCCGCATCGGGCAAGGTTGCACAGGAGCGTTGATGAGCGGACCTATCGAGACCGATTACTTGCTGGGCGGCACCGGCGCGGCCGGCATGGCCCTATGACCAGGGCTCGGAAGTGGACCTGCACGAGACCGCTCGGCGTCAAACTCAACATCGACATCTTCTTCTGCGACCCTCACAGTCCTTAGGAGCGCGGCTCCAACGAGAACGCCAATGGCCTCATTCGCGAGTTCCTTCCCAAGGGCATGGACCCGAGCAATGCCAGCCATCGACAACTCGTTTCCATCGAACACGCCCTCAACAACCGCCCGCGCAACATCCCAGGCTTCGAATTCCCTCACGAGGTCTTATCAAAACTTTCGTCCCACGTCATCGCAGGTGTCGCGCTTCAAACTTGAAACCGCCCCCTGCTCCGCTTCAACGAAGTGCCGGCAGAGAACTGTGGCGAGGTCAATGCCTTGCTGGACGAGAACATCGGCCACGTGGCCGACGGCATCCGCGAACTGGAGGCGTTGGGAAAAAACCTCAAGGCGCTGCGCTTGCAGTTCCATGCAGCGAACCCATCGAAGGATTGCGGTATCTTGAATCGGCTTTCGAACACAGCCCAAACAAGGCCGACAAATTCGTCGCGCTTTTCGTTGCGAGCGAAGCACGTGCACGGCTGGCACTGAGGGTTCATAGATGACGGCCGTTCAACGGATGCCAAGAGGCA
>JANXVK010000259.1 GCA_025351675.1 Rhizobacter sp. | reverse complement strand
CGCCGGAATTCAAGCTGATGGCAAGCACGCCGAGTTGCCCCATCGCCGGCATGGCCGACGAGGCGCGGGGTTACTACGGCGTGCAGTTCCACCCCGAAGTCACGCACACCGAAAAAGGCCGCGAGTTGCTGAACCGCTTCGTGCTCGACATCGCCAAGGCCAAGCCTGACTGGGTGATGGGCAACTACATCGAAGAAGCCGTCGCGCACATCCGCGAGCAGGTCGGCGACGAAGAGGCGATCCTCGGGCTCTCGGGCGGCGTCGATTCGAGCGTGGCGGCAGCACTGATCCACCGCGCGATCGGCGACCAGCTGACCTGCGTGTTCGTCGACCACGGCCTGCTGCGCCTGAACGAGGGTGCGATGGTGATGGAGATGTTCGCCGGGCGGCTGAGTGCGAAGGTGATTGCGGTCGACGCGTCAGCGCAGTTCCTCGGTCATCTGGTTGGCGTGACCGACCCGGAAGCCAAGCGCAAGATCATCGGCCGCGAGTTCGTCGAGGTGTTCCAGCGCGAGGCGAAGAAGCTGTCGAATGCGAAGTGGCTGGCGCAAGGCACGATCTATCCGGATGTGATCGAGAGCGGCGGCGCGAAAAGTAAAAAAGCCACGTCGATCAAGAGCCACCACAACGTCGGCGGCCTGCCCGAGACGCTGGGGCTGAAGCTGCTCGAGCCGCTGCGCGAGTTGTTCAAGGACGAAGTGCGCGAGCTCGGCGTCGCGCTCGGTCTGCCCCACGACATGGTGTACCGCCATCCGTTCCCCGGCCCGGGGCTGGGCGTGCGCATCCTCGGCGAGGTCAAGCCGCAGTTCGCCGACCTGCTGCGCCGCGCCGACGCGATCTTCATCGAGGAACTGCGCAACACGATCGACGCTGCCAGCGGCAAGAGCTGGTACGCGCTGACGAGCCAGGCCTTCGCCGTGTTCCTGCCGGTCAAGAGCGTCGGCGTGATGGGCGACGGTCGCACGTACGACTACGTGGTCGCGCTGCGCGCGGTGCAGACCAGCGACTTCATGACGGCCGACTGGGCCGAGCTGCCGTATGCGCTGCTGAAGAAGGTGTCGAGCCGCATCATCAACGAAGTGCGAGGCATCAACCGGGTCACCTACGACGTCAGCAGCAAGCCGCCGGCGACGATCGAGTGGGAGTAGGGCCAACGCCCCAGGCCATCCGCAACGACCGCTTGCTGCAGCGGCTCGGATTCGCTTTCTTTCCCGGCCTGATCGTGCGGCGGTGTTAGGCTCTTCGCTCAACCACACGAAGAGACCAGAATGGCCACTACGCTGATCCAAGCCCGCAAGCTGCTGAACGCCGCCGAACTCGACCTCTTCGCCGCGAGCCGTGGCGACGCGCTCAAGGCGCTGACCCCAGTCAACCTGCGCGGCAAGATCAAGCGCGTGCGCACGCTGCGCGACAAGTTCCAGGATTTGCTGCAACGCCAGAAGGTGGCCACGCGGGCCCGCACGGCCACCAAGGTCGGCGTCGACGAAGCGGCGAACGCGCGCACCGCCACAAAGGTGCAGGTGTTCGAGGAGATGCTCGCGCGCTGTGAAGAACGACTGGCACAGCTCGACGCTGCGGCCCTTCGTACCGCTGCCAAGACCGCTGCGGTTGAATCGAAGCTGGTGCTGCTGAAGCAGAAGCAGCTGCAAGCTGCCGAACTTGCCGGCCGCACGCCGCAGCGCAGCGCGAAGGCTCCGGCCCGCGGCCCGGCAGGCAAGCCCGGGCTTGGGGCAGGCAGTGAGAGCGCGTTGGCGGCACGCAAGGCGATGCAACACAAGGCTGCCGGCCAGCAACGGATCCAGGGCCATGTTGCTTCAGCGGGTCGCCGCAACCAAGCCAAGCGCGACCGCTGAACGTGCACTGATTCGCTGAGACGGCTGTCGCTCCGGACACACCCGGAGCGCGGCGCCGAGGCAGAATGCGCGCTGCGCACCTCCGGTGCGTTGGAGCAGCTACATGAAGGCACTGTTCGGTATCGTCTCGCTGCTGGTGGCGCTGGCCGTCGCCGGCCTGATTGCGGTCAATCAACTGAAGGCAGTCGGCAAGATCGGCACGTCGGCGGCCACGAGCGCCGACGCTCCCGTTGCACCGCAGATGTCCGGCAGTGGCACGGTCCGCGATCAATCACGCGAGCTGCAGAACAAGATCGCCAACGACGCGATCAAGGCGATGAACCAGGGTGCCGAGGCGCGCAAGGACGAGTCCGAGAAGCCATGAGCGACGCGAGCTCCGCAGCCGACGAGACTGCCATGCGCATCGCGCTCGATCAGGCCCATAACGCGTGGCTGGTCGGCGAGGTGCCTGTCGGGGCGGTCATCATGCGCGCGGGCCAGGTGATCGCCACCGGCTACAACCGGCCGATCACCGAACACGATCCGACGGCGCATGCCGAGATCGTCGCGCTGCGGCATGCGGCGCAGTTGCTGTCGAACTACCGGCTGCCCGAATGCGAGCTGTACGTGACGCTCGAGCCCTGCGCGATGTGCGCGATGGCCTTGATGCACGCGCGTTTCAAGCGCGTCGTGTTCGGCGCGCGTGACCCGAAAACCGGTGCGGCAGGGTCGGTCGTCGACCTGTTTGCACAGCCGCAGTTGAATCACCACACCGCGATCGATGGTGGTGTACTGGCCGATGAATGCGGCGCCGTGCTCCGCGAGTTCTTCGCCGAGCGGCGCGAGCTGTATCGGCAGCGGCGTGCGACCGCCGCAGAAGCGTCTGCGCCTCAAGACGAACCCGAGATCCCCGCCGGCGAGGCCACCGAGATGGTGCTCGAGCCGCCTTCACCGTGAACACCCCGATGACCTTGCTGACCCTGTTCTCGCCGGCCGGCGTGCTCGTGAAATCCGCGCCGCTGACGCTCGCCACCAAGCGGCTCAAGGCGCTGGGCTTCCAGGTACAGGTCGACGAATCGGCCCGCGCCCGCCACCAGCGCTTCGCCGGTGACGACGACACGCGCCTCGCCGCTCTGCACCGCATCGCGCACGCAGCACCGAGCATCGCGCTCGCTACGCGCGGCGGCTACGGCCTGACGCGCCTGCTCGATCGCATCGACTGGCCACTCATCGCGCGCAGCATCGAGCACGGCACGCGCTGGGTCGGCCACAGCGACATGACGACCCTGCAGCTCGGCCTGCTGGCGCAACCCAGGCTGGGCGCGAAAGCCATCACCTGGGCCGGCCCGCTGGCGGCCGACGACTTCGGCCGCAGCGAGGAAACCGGCGGTGTCGACGAGATTACGCGCGACTGCTTTCTCGAAGCGATGAGCGGCGCGCTCGAAGCGGTCGGGTTCCGCACCGCAGCCGGCTTCGATGGCCTCGAGGCGCGGGGCACGCTGTGGGGCGGCAATCTGTGCATGGTCAACTCGCTGCTCGGCACGAAATACTTTCCGCGCATCAAGGGCGGCGTGCTGTTCCTCGAGGACGTGAACGAGCACCCGTACCGTGTCGAACGCAACCTGCTGCAATTGCACCAGGCCGGTGTGCTCGATGCGCAAAAAGCCATCGTGCTCGGCGAATTCAGCGCCTGGCGCAAGGCACCGCACGACCGCGGCTACTCGATGAAGACGGTGGTCGCGCACCTGCGCACGCTGACGAAGACGCCGATCCTCACCGGCCTGCCGTTCGGCCACGTACCGACCAAGGTGACGATGCCCGTCGGCGCGCGCGTGACCTTGCTGGTTCAGGGCCGCGACGTGCTGATCGGCTGGGATCACCAGCATGGCGTTGGCCATCATCACGACCACGTTCACGATCATGCGGCGCACGCCTGAGCGAGTCGCTCGGGCACTGGCATCGGCGCTGCTGACGATCGGGGCAGCGGCAGGGCTCGTCGCCTGCGACAACAGCCCGAACCCGAAGGGCAGCGAAGCGACCAACACCTTGTTCGTCGCGTTCCAGGAGCGTTCGCCGCGCCACCTCGACCCGACCGCGTCGTATGCGGTGAACGAGGTGCCCTACCTGTACGCGGTCTACGAGCCGCCGTACGCGTACCACTACCTCAAGCGCCCGTACGAGCTGGTGCCGAAGTCGGCGACCGAAGTCGTCACGCCGCACTACCTCGACAAGGACGGCAAGCCGCTGCCCGACGACGCGCCCGGCGAGCTGGTCGCCGAGAGCGACTACGACGTGCACATCAAACCGGGCATCCTGTTCGCGCCGCACCCCGCGTTCGCGAAGGACGAGAAGGGCGAATACCTCCACCACGCGCTGACCGACGCGCAAACGCGTGACAAGCACACGCCGCTCGATTTCACCCACACCGGCACGCGCGAGCTGGTCGCCGACGACTTCGTCTACGCGCTGAAGCGTCATGCCACGCCGCGCATCGAGGCGCCGATCTACGGCATCTTCTCGGAGTACGTGATCGGGCTGAAAGACTACGGCCCGTTGATCCGCGCAGAAGACAGGAAGCTGCGCCAGGGCCTCGACCCGGCCGCGCTCGACAAGCCGTTTCTCGACTTTCGCAAGTACCCGCTGGCGGGCGCGGTCGTGCTCGACAAGTACACCTATCGCATCCGCATCAAGGGCAAGTACCCGCAGTGGAAGTACTGGATGACGCTGACCTTCACCGCGCCGATCCCGTGGGAGGCCGACAAGTTCTACGCGCAACCCGGCATGGCGAAGAACAGCCTGTCGCTCGATGTGTGGCCGGTGGGCACCGGGCCGTTCATGGCGACCGTGTACGACCCCGACCGCCGCCATGTGTTCGTGCGCAACCCCAACTACCACGGCATGACGTACCCGTGCGAAGGCATGCCCGGCGACAAGGAGCTCGGCCTGCTCGACGACTGCGGCAAGCGCCTGCCCTTCCTCGACCGGCTGGTGTTCAACACCGAGAAGGACAAGACGCCGCTGCGCGCCAAGTTCACGCAAGGCTTTCTCGATGTGCCCGAGATCGAGCGCCCCGATTGGGGACCCGACTTTCTGGCCGACGCGAACGACTCGGACGCGGTGAAGCAGCGCTTCGACGAGCGCGGCATGCGCTTCCCGAAAAGCATCGAACCGAACAACTGGTACCTCGGCTTCAATTGGCTCGATCCGGTCATCGGCAAGGGCGACACGCCCGTGCAGCAGTTGAAGAACCGCAAGCTGCGTCAGGCGCTGTCGATCGCAATCGACTGGGAAGAGGGCTACGGCCGCGTCTTCACGCAGAAGGCGGGCGAGGCGGCGATGGGGCCGCTGCCCGGCGGGCTGTTCGGCTCCCGCCATGGCACGCCCGAGGGCATCAACCCAGTCACGCACACGCTCGTCGACGGCAAGATCATGCGGCGCCCGATCGACGAAGCCAAGGTCTTGCTCGCGCAGGCCGGCTACCCGGACGGGCGCGACGCGGCGAGCGGCAAGCCGCTGGTGCTGAACTACGATTACCAGCGCGTGCCCACACCCGAGTACAAGGCCGAGATCGACTGGATGGTCAAGCAGTTCGCCAAGCTCAATGTGCAGCTCGAGGTGCGTGCGACCGACTACAACCAGTTCCAGGAGAAGATGCTCAAGGGCAAGCAGCAGATCTTCTGGTGGGGCTGGAACGCCGACTATCCCGACGCCGAGAACTTCCTGTTCCTGCTCTACGGCCCGAACTCGAAGGCGAAGTTCGAGGGCGAGAACGCCGCGAACTACGACAACCCCGAGTACGACAAACGCTACAAGCAACTCGCGCTGCTCGACGACGGGCCGGCCAAGCAGAAGCTGATCGACGAGATGGTCGACATCCTGCGCCGCGATGCGCCGTGGTCGTTCGGCTACTTTCCGTACGCCGCGGGGGCGTACCAGAAGTGGGTCGGCGATGCGAAGTACGGCCTGTTCACCAACGACCGCGCGCTGTACTACAAGGTCGATGCGCCGCTGCGCACCCGGCTCCAAGCTGAATGGAATCGCCCACGCTATTGGCCGCTGGGCCTGATCGCGCTGGCCGCACTCGCGTTCGTGTGGATCGCGCGGCGCGCATTCCGCGCCCGTGAGCGCCAAACAGCGCGTACCTGAGATGCTGAACTACCTCGTCCGCCGCGTGTTCTACGGCGTGCTCGTGCTGATTGGCGTCAACCTCGTGACCTTCATGCTGTTCTTCACCGTCAACACGCCCGACGACATGGCGCGGCTCAACATCGGCGGCAAACGCGTCACGCAGGAACAGATCCTGAAATGGAAGGTCGAGCGCGGCTACGACAAGCCGCTCTACTGGAACGCCGGCGGCGAGGGCGCGCAGAAGGTGATTGGCACGGTCTTCTGGGATCGATCGGTCTCGCTGATGGCGCTCGACTTCGGTCGATCGGATTCGAAGACCGCGACCGACATCGGCCACGAGATCAAGACCCGCATGCTGATCAGCCTGCAACTGGCGGTGCCGCTGTTTCTGCTGCAGATCGTCGTCAGCGTCGCGTTCGCGTTGCTGCTGGTGTTCTTCCGGCATTCGGCGATCGACTTCTGGGGCGTAGTGACCTGCGTGCTGATGCTGTCGATCAGCGCGCTCTTCTACATCATCGTCGGCCAGTTCCTGTTCTCGCGCGTCTTCCACCTGGTGCCGATCTCGGGCTTCGAGTCGGGTTGGGACGCGGCGCGTTTTCTGGTGCTGCCGGTGCTGCTGTCGCTGCTGTCGCGCCTCGGCAGTGAAGGGCGCCTGTACCGCGCGATGTTCCTCGAGGAACTCGGCCGCGACTACGTGCGCACCGCACGGGCAAAGGGCCTGAGCGAGCCGAAGGTGCTGTTCGACCATGTGCTGCGCAACGCGCTGATCCCCATTTTGACCAGCGCGGGCAGCTACCTGCCCTACGTATTTCTCGGCAGCCTGTTGTTCGAGAGCTTCTTCGGCATCCCGGGCCTCGGCTCGTACGTGATCGAGGCCATCACGGGGCAGGATTTCGCGATCGTGCGCTCGATGGTGTTCGTCGGCTCGCTGCTCTACATCGCCAGCTACATCGTCATCGACGTCGCCTACACGGTCGTCGACCCGCGTGTTCGGCTTGCATGAGGCGCGCCTGATGCTGCCGAAGATCGTGATCCTGTGGTCCGACGTCGTCGTGCTCGTGACGCTGGTGCTGCTGGTGTTCTACGGGTTTCGCGTTCGCGCCAGCAGCAACCTGCGTGCGACCTGGCTGAAGGTGTTGCGCGACCGTGCGGCGGTCTGCTCGGCGGTGGTGCTTGTGCTGTTCTTGGCGGTGGCGGCGATCGACAGCGTGCACTTCCGCCGTGAGCTCGACCGTGCGCCGAGCGCCGGCACCCAGCAGCGACAGGCCTGGAGCACGCGCACCGAATCGCTGCTCGATGTCGCGCTCGCGCGCTTGGTCGACGGGCGCGAGACCTCGTACTCGTCGCCGCTGGCGTTGCGCGCGTTCACGAAGGATTCGGTCGAGGTCGGCGGGCAGATCGAGCGCGTCTACCCGCGGCTGGCGCATGGCGGCGAAGAGCTCAAGGACGATTCGCAATGGCTTGGCGACGTGCTGCAGCGCACGGTGGTCGGGCTGGCGCTGGGCGTGCTGGTGGTGGCAATCGCCGCGCTCGCCGTCGCGTCGACGGTTGCGCGGGCACACCGCGAAGGCTTCGCCGTGGCTTGGCGCAGCGTGATGCACAACCAGACCGATCTGCCGTGGCGCACCGTGCTCGTCACGGTGCTCGCGCTGTGCCTGTTCTTCGGCCCGCTGATCGCGCTCGCCCGGCACTACCACGTGTTCGGAACCGACCGCACCGGCAACGACGTGTTCTATCAGGCGCTCAAGAGTATCCGCACCGCCTTCGTGATCGGCACACTGTCGACGATCGCGACGCTGCCGTTCGCGGTCGGCCTCGGCATCGTCTCGGGCTACCTGCGCGGCTGGGTCGACGAGGTCGTGCAGTATCTCTACACTTTGCTGTCGTCGATCCCGAACGTGCTGTTGATCGCAGCCTGTGTGCTGATGATGCAGGTCTTCATCGACACGCATCCCGACCTGTTCGAGACCGGCGCCGAGCGCGCCGACGTGCGGCTGTTCATGCTGTGCGTGATCCTGGGTCTCACCGGCTGGTCGACGCTGTGTCGGCTGCTGCGCGCCGAGACGATGAAGCTCGCGCAACTCGAGTACGTGCAGGCCGCGACCGCTTTCGGCGTGCGCTCGTCGCGCATCATGGCGCGCCACATATTCCCGAATGTGGTGCATCTGATCATCATCACGACCGTGCTCGACTTCTCTGCACTGATCCTTTACGAAGCGGTGCTGTCGTATGTCGGTGTCGGCGTCGATCCTTCGATGAACAGCTTCGGCGGGATGATCAACCTCGCCCGGACCGAGATGAGCCGCGATCCGCTGGTGTGGTGGTCGTTCGCGGCGGCATTCGGCTTCATGGTGACGCTGGTGCTGGCCGCGAACCTGTTTGCCGACGGCGTTCGCGATGCGTTCGACCCGCGTGCGCGCAGCTTTCGGCCGAAGCTGCGCAAGGTCGCGACATGAAGGCCGCGCGATGCTGAACGTCTGTGATCTGAAAGTCGCGCTCGACGCCGAGACCGGCCTCGTCAAGGCGATCGACGGGCTGAGTCTGTCGATTCAACGCGGCGAAACCTTCGCGCTGGTCGGCGAATCGGGTTGCGGCAAGAGCATGACGGCGCTGGCGCTGATGCGGCTGCTGCCCGAGAACGGCAACGTCACGCACGGCCAGGTCGAGCTCGACGGGGCCGACGTGCTCGCGCTGCCCGAATCCGGCATGCGCGCGGTGCGTGGGGGGCGCATCGGCATGATCTTCCAGGAGCCTTCGACCAGCCTGAATCCGGTGATGCGGGTCGGCGACCAGATCGTCGAAGCGATTCAGGCGCACACGCCGCTGCGCGGGGCCGCGGCACGTGCGAAGGCGATCGACTGGCTCGGCAAGGTCGGCATTCCCGAGCCTGCGCTGCGCATCGACGACTACCCGTTTCGCATGTCGGGCGGGCAGAAGCAGCGCGTGATGATCGCGATGACCTTGGCAGCGGGGCCTGACTTTCTGATCGCCGACGAGCCGACGACGGCGCTCGACGTGACGATCCAGGCGCAGATCCTCGAGCTGCTGAAGCAGTTGCAGCAACAGCAGGGCATGGGCCTGCTGCTGATCACGCACGACCTGGCGGTGGTGGCGGGCATGGCGCATCGCGTCGCATTGATGTACGCCGGCCAGATCATCGAGGTGGCTGAAGCGCGCGATTTCTTCGCGGCGCCGAAGCACCCGTATGCGCGACTGCTGTTGCGCGCCTTGCCCGACAGCGCGAAGCGCGGTGATGCGCTCGTGGCGATTGCGGGCATGGTGCCGCCGCTGTGGCAGTCGTTCGACGGCTGCCGCTTCGCCCCGCGCTGCGATCGGGTGTTCGACGACTGTCATGGCAACCGCCCCGATCTGATCGAGAGCGCGGCCGGCAGCGTGCGCTGCCTGCTGTACCGCGGCGGCGCGCAGCCGGATGCGATCAATGAACCGGCGGCCGAATCGGTCCTGCGCTTCGACACGCCGCGCAGCGTGCCAGCGCCGGCCGCGCCTCTGCTCGAAGTGCGAAACCTGAGCGTGCGCTTTCCGATTCGCCGCGGGCTGCTGCAGCGCAGCGCGGGCGCGTTCGTTGCGGTCGACGACGTCTCGTTTGCGATCGCGCCGGGGCAAACGCTCGCGCTGGTCGGTGAATCGGGCTGCGGCAAGACCACGACCGGCAAGGCGGTTCTGCAGCTGCTCCGCGGCCAGGCGGTGATCGGCGGCGAGGCGCGGTTCGCTGGCCAGAATCTGTTCGCGCTCGAAGGCGACGCCTTGCGCGCCGCGCGGCGCCAGGTGCAGATCATTTTCCAGGACCCGTTCGCGTCGCTGAACCCACGCATGCGGGTGCAGGACATCCTCGAAGAAGGGCTGCAGGCGCTGCGACCCGAGGTCGCGGCCGCGTCGCGGCGCGCGCAGATCGAGCGGCTGGTCGATCAGGTCGGGCTGCGGCGTGACGCGCTGCAACGTTATCCACACGAGTTCTCGGGCGGCCAGCGCCAGCGCATCGCGATCGCGCGCGCGCTGGCGGTGCAGCCGACGCTGATCGTCTGC
>JANXVK010000253.1 GCA_025351675.1 Rhizobacter sp. | reverse complement strand
CCACCGGCGTGATGGAAACCGACTGGGCCGAGAACCGCGGCAAGCTGCCGCTCGACTTCGTGCGTTCGTCGATCGGCAAGGTGTTCGACGGCGCGTTCTCGACCGGCGAACTCGACAAGTTCCGCACCCGCGTCGAGCGCACCGCGAGCGGCACCGAGGTCTACATCACGCACCGCGGGATGATCGAGGTCTATGTCGGCGACCGCAAGGAAAGCACCACCTGGCAGCCGCGCCAGCCCAATCCGCAACTCGAGGGCGAACTGCTGTCGCGCCTGATGCTCAAGCTCGGCGCGACCGAAACCGTCGCCAAGGCGGCGGTGCCCGTCCCGGGCACGCCCGGCGCACCGGCGCGCGCGCGCCTGATCACCGGTCAACCGAGCGCGACGCTGGAACTCGACGACGGCTTCGACCGCGCGTGGCGCCGTGTCGGCGTCGCACTCGACCGCAGCGGCTTCACGGTCGAGGACCGCGATCGCACGCAAGGCGTGTACTTCGTGCGCTACATCGACCCGAAGTTCGCCGGAAAGGAAGAGCCGGGCCTGTTCTCGAAGATGCTCGGCTACCTCGGCGCCAAGACCGACGCCGCCGGGGGTCCGGCGCGCTACCGCGTGACGGTCAAGGGTGAAGGCGAACGCAGTACGGTGAGCGTGCTCACGGGCGCCGGCGCACCCGAGAACGGCGACGCGGGCAAGCGCATCACCTCGCTGCTGCTCGATGACCTGAAGTAAGCCGAGCACGCGGACCCGCCCGATGCGCTTCTGCAGCCTGGGCAGCGGCAGCTCCGGCAACGCCACGCTGGTGGAAGCAAGCAGCGGCTCGACCACCAGCCGGGTGCTGATCGACTGCGGCTTCTCGCTGCGCGAGTTGCAGGCGCGCCTTGCGCGTGTCGGCCTCGGTTGCGACGACCTCGACGCCGTCTTCATCACCCACGAACACGGCGATCACATCGGCTGCGCGGTGACGCTGGCGCGCCGACACCAGGTGCCGCTGTGGATGAGCCGCGGCACTTGGCACGCGATCGGCCAGCCCGAGTTGCCACCCGGGCTGCTGCAGTTCGCGCGCGACGGCCAAGCCGTCGCGGTCGGCGACCTGCAACTGCGGCCCTACACGGTGACCCACGATGCGCTGGAGCCGCTGCAGTTGCGTCTGACGGATGGCGCGCTGCACCTCGGCGTGCTGACCGACACCGGCTCAATCACGCCACACTTGCTAGCAAGCCTGCAGCGCTGTGACGCACTTCTGCTCGAATGCAACCACGACCGCGGAATGCTTGCGAACTCGAGCTATCCAGCGTCGTTGAAATCGCGTATCGGCGGGCGGCTCGGCCACCTCGCGAACGACACCTCGGCACAGATTCTCACCGCGTGCCTGCACGACGGCCTGAAGCACCTCGTCGCTGCGCACCTGAGCGAGCGCAACAACACGCCGACCCTCGCACGAGCGGCGCTCGCCGGCGCATGCGGCGGTGCGCGCGATGAGATCGTCGTCGCCGATCCGCGGCTCGGATTTGGCTGGCTCGATCTGGGCAGATAGCTGGCCGCAAAGACGGCGGGCGTAAAAAAGCCGCCCGAAGGCGGCCTTTTCAAAACCGGCCGAAGCCGATCGTCCTGTTGACTTACTTCTTGACAGCGTCGGCAGCCTTGCCAACAGCGTCCTTGGCAGCGTCGGCAGCCTTGCCGGCGGCGTCCTTGGCGGCGTCGGCAGCCTTGCCGGCGGCATCCTTCATCGCGTCGGCAGCGGCAGTGGCGCCGGCCGAAGCCGCGCCCATCACGCCGCTGGCACCAGCCATCACTTCGGTGGCGGCAGCCGAGGCCGCGGTCGAGACGGCGCTCGCAGCCGCCGAGGCGGCTTCAGCGACGGCCGGAGCGGCAGCGGCGGAAGCGGCAGCAGCCGGCATTTCTTCCTTCTTGCCGCAGGCGGTCAGGGCAACAGCGGCGACGAGGGCGGCGAGCAAAAGCGACTTGTTCATGTGTGTGGGTCCTATGGATCTGATTAGGGTCGAACAATTACCGATCATTGTGGGAGCCCATACCTACGCAGAGTCCCAACGTTTCTCAGACATGGACAGCTCACGCCCTTCCACTGCCTAGCCCTCAATTATAGACAGCTCCAGGGTGATTCCCTAGAGGCCAGTCGTGCTTGCTGGAAACGCCTCTTCCGACCGTTGCAAAATTGCATCAATTTGTTCCTTGCAGCGAAGCTCGTCGGCCTTGTCGTGCGACAGCCGCCCACGATGGTGCACGTTGTCGGAAAGCCGCACGCTGATCGCACCGAGGCCGAGCAGGACGGTCGGAAACTTCCCCGTCGCCAGCTCCGTGTTGGTGCGGCAGCTGACGATGTGCGCCCAGTTGCGCCGCCACTCGACCCAGCGCGGATGGCGCCGCGCGACGTCGTCGAAGTGGCGCGCGACCAACGTCAGCTTGCGACTGGACGCCGCCCAGTGTTGCAGCAACTCGACCGTTGCGCGCTCGCCGAGCGGCCAGTCGGCGAAGTCTTCGTCGCAGAGCCAGACCTCGCGCGCGCCGGCGCTCGCGAGCGTCTCGAACGCGTAGCGCAGCGCCACATGAAACTCTGCTCGGCTCGTGATCAGCGAAGCGGGTTCGGTGCCCATCGTCGGTCTCCTTCGTGAGTCAACAGGTCGTGCGCAGCCAGCCGGATCGCAGCCACTCGCCGAGCAGCGCACGCGCATCGGCGCTCAGTGCCGTCAGTTCGCGCGCGTCGAGTCGGCGCCGGTCGGCCAGACGCCGCATCAGCGCGGCGTCGCGCCCGCCGGCGCGGAACGATTCGCCATTGATGAACACGTGCCGATCGTCGTACAGCATTCGGGTGCGCTGGTCGAGTGCCATGCCGGTGCATTCTGCCGCGTCGGCGTCGCCTCCGCCATCAAACCACACGCCGCGCTTGGGTTCGCTCAGCACCTCACCGAGCGCGCAGGCGAGCCCGGCGGGGTCACGCAGCAAGCGCTGCACCGCGTCGGCGGCGAAGGCCTGCAGCGGCAGCGGAATGCGGCCCGGTGCATCGGTCGCGGGCTGCCTCGGGTCGCGGTAGAGCGGGCCCGCGGGATTGGCAGCCGCGTCTGCATCGACGGCATCGAGCGCGCGCTGCAACACCTCGCGCGCGAGTTCGTCGCGACCGCTCGCGCGAAAGCCGATCGAGCAGGTCGTGCACTCGCCTTCGGCCACGCCGTCATGAGCCCAGCCCGGCGGCAGATACAGCATGTCGCCGGGTTCGAGCAGGAACGACTCCTCGGGCTCGAAGTTCGCGAGGATCTTCAGCGGCACATCGGGCACAAGCTCGGGCGAACGCACCGGCCCGATGCGCCAGCGCCGCCGGCCCTGCGCCTGGAGCAGGAACACGTCGTACGAATCGACGTGCGGGCCGACGCCGCCACCATCGCTCGCGTACGACAGCATCAGGTCGTCGAGCCGCGCATCGGGCACGAAACGGAAGCGGTCGAGCAGCGCGCGCGCCGCCGGGATGTGCAGGTCGAGGCCCTGCACCAGCAGCGTCCATTCGCGCTGTTTCAGCGGCGGCAACGCGCTGCGTTTCAGCGGGCCCTGGCGCAGCGACCACTGCGCACCCTCGCGCACGATCAGGCGCGACTCGACCTCGTCGTGCGAGGCCAGGTTAAACAGCTCGGCGCGACCGATCAAGTCGACGCCGCCGGGCACCGCCTGACGCACCAGCAGCGGCTTCTTCTGCCAGTAGCGGCGCATGAAAACAGCGGGAGAAATGCCGCCCAGCAACGGGCTCGCAAGAGAAATGTCCATGGTCGATTGTGCGATCATTGACGTTATGTTCACCCCCACGTCGCTTCGCTCCTGCCCCCCGAGGGGGCGCTCAACGCCCTTGGGGCGGCCCGGCGGGCATTGAGAATGCTCATCACCACACCGTGTGTCGCCAGCCTGACTTGGAAATTGCAAGACACCTCAGGCACCTTGATCGACGAACTGGCCGATCCGGTCGAGTTCTTCTACGGCGGCGACGACCTGCTCGCGAAGGTCGAAGAGGCCCTGCTCGACCAGGAAGCCGGCTTCACCACCACGCTGCACCTCGAACCCGAACACGCGTTCGGCGACTACGACTCTGCACTGGTGTTCTTCGAGGAACGTTCGGTGTTTGCGGACGCGGTCGAGGTCGGCATGCAGTTCGACGGCCCGCCGACCGGCGCCACCACGCAGGGCATGCCGACTGACGTGGTCTACACCGTGACCGAGGTCTATCCCGGCCACGTCGTGCTCGACGGCAACCACCCGCTCGCCGGCATCGCGCTGCGGCTGGACATGACAGTGCGCGACGTGCGCGCCGCGACCGAGGCCGAGATCGAGGCTGGCAGCGTCGGCCAGCCGGTGTTCACGGTGATGAACACTGCGCCGAGCGGGTCAGCCCTGCACTGACGATCCGGTTCACGCTGCCCGGTGCTCGGGCGCTGGCGCGACCTTGCCTTCCGGCGTCGTCACCGGCCCCTTGCCGCTGAAACGGTCGAGCGCGAGGTAGATCACCGGCGTGATGTACAGCGTGATCGCCTGCGAGAACACCAGCCCGCCGACCACGGCCAGGCCGAGCGGCTGGCGCAACTCCGCACCCGCGCCGATGCCGAGCGCAATCGGCGCCGCACCCATCAGCGCGGCCAGCGTCGTCATCATGATCGGCCGGAAGCGCAACACGCAGGCCTCGCGGATCGCCTCGACCGGTGTGAGGCCGCGGGTGCGCTGGGCGTCGAGCGCGAAGTCGATCATCATGATCGCGTTCTTCTTGACGATACCGATCAGCAGCAGGATGCCGATGGTCGCGATCAGCGTCAGGTCTTGGCCAAAGAACCGCAGCATCAGCAGCGCCCCGACCGCCGCCGAAGGCAGGCCGGCGAGGATTGTCAGCGGGTGGATGTAGCTTTCGTAGAGCACGCCGAGCAGCACATAGATCACGAGCAGCGCGCCAATGATCAGGATCAATTGGCTGCCCTGCGAACTCTTGAACACCGCCGCATCCCCACCGTAGGTCGTGATGACCGACGACGGCAACCGGACCTCGTCGCGATACTTCTCGATCTTCGCGGTGGCGTCGCCGAGCGCGATGCCCGGCGCGAGGTTGAACGACACCGTCACCGCCTGCAACTGCCCGACGTGGTTGATCGCGGTGGGCCCGACAGTGCGCTCGACCGTCGTGAAGCTCGAAATCGGCACCAGCATGCCATTGCTCGAGCGCACGTAGATGTTGTTGAACGCGCTCTCGTCCTGCTTGGCTCCGGGCACGACTTCGAGGATTACCTGGTAGCTGTCGACGCTGGTGTAGATCGTCGACACTTGGCGTTCGCCGAACGCGCTGTACAGCGCCGATCGGATCGTGTCGACGCTCACGCCCAGCGTATTCGCACGATCGCGGTCGATCTTCAGCGATGCCTGCAGGCCGCGCAGCTGCGAGTCGC
>JANXVK010000243.1 GCA_025351675.1 Rhizobacter sp. | reverse complement strand
CGGCGCGCCGAGACGCGCTCAGGTCTGCCGGTCGCGTTGCCTGGGAGGTCCTGGCCCGTGGCCGGACAACACGAAATCGGCTGTTCGGGCAGTGCTGCGTCACAGGTGCGGCGGCGCGATCAGATGCGGGGAAAGCTTGTGCCAGTCGAACGCCACGCCGATGCCCGGCTGGTCCGGCGCGACCGCGCGGTTATCGTGGATCACCAAGGGACGGGTGGTGTACTCGTCGATCGGGAAACTGTGGATCTCCAACCAGCCGGCGTTCGGCTGGGCCGACAACAAACTCACGTGAAGCTCTTGCATGCCATGCGAGCACACCGGGATCGCATTGCGACGTGAACGTTCCGCGACCCGGAGCCAGCCGGTGATGCCGCCGCAATTGGAGGCGTCCGGCTGGATGTACGAGAGCTTTGCCTGCTCGAACGCGAAATCGAACTCCTGCAAGGTGTGCAGGTTCTCTCCCATCGCCAGCGGCACGCCGGTTGCCGCAGCGATTCGCGCATAGCCCTGATAGTCGTCCGGGACGATCGGCTCTTCGAACCAGAGCACATTGAACGGCTTCATTCGCTCGGCGGCCACGATCGCCTGATCGACGCTCATCGCGTAGTTGGCGTCGACCATCAAGCTGCGCCCGCTCCCGATCAGTTGCCGCACCGCCTGGATGCGTTCAATGTCCTCTTCGAGGTTTTCGCGTCCGATCTTGATCTTCACCGCGTCGACGCCTTTTGCCAGATAGCCGCGCACGTTGTCCAGCAGTTTGTCGAGCGGGAACAGCAGGTCGATGCCGCCGCAGTAGGCCTTGCAGCTGCTGGCAGCGCCGCCCGCCAGTTTCCAGAGCGGCTGGCCAGCCACCTTGCCGCGTATGTCCCACAGGGCGATGTCGATCGCCGAAATCGCAAAGGACGCAATGCCGCCGCGGCCGACGTAATGCACATGCCATTGGTTGGAGTCATGAATGCCTTCGACATCATCGCCATCGCAGCCCAGGAGTGCCGGCGCGAGGTCGTGGTCGATCATGGCCTTGATGGCATGACCGCCCTTGCCGCCCGTGTAGGTGTAGCCCGTCCCGGACTGGCCGCCGGCGAGCGTCACCGTCACGACAACAAGGTCGAAGTGGGTGTGGGCGCCGTGCTTGGCATCGGTCAGGACTTCGGCCAGAGGGACCTTGAACAAGGCACTCGTCACCTTGGCGATCTTCATGCGCGCTCCGAAAAGAGGTCAGGGCGCGAGCGTAACGTACGCCTCGAACGACGTGTCATGCCGGCTTGCCGAACAACGCAGGCACGTGCAGGTGACGGCGCAGGTCCCGCGTCCACGTGTGCGGCGCCACGGTGAGGGCAGCCGCCGCGCGCTGCATCGCCGTGTCGCCCACCCCGAGGTGCCGCGGCACCCGGGCCAGAGTAGCCGGGACGGAGGCTCAGCGTTTCTTCAACACGCGAAGATCGATCATGCCGGCGAGCTTGCGTGGGTCGGCGTCTTTCGAAAAGATCATGTGCTTCTGGATCTTCTGCGTGCCGGTCGTCGGGATGCTGTCGGCGAACCAGACGAAGCCCGGCGCCTTGTAGTACGCGAGGTTCGCGTGGCAGAAATCGAACAGCTCGCGTGCGACGCGCTGCCGCGCCGCTTCGCCGACCGCTGATTCCTTCAGCACGACACAGGCCAGCACCTCTTCTTCGCGCACCTCGTCGGGCACCGCCATCACCGCCGCCTGCTGCACCCTCGGGTGCGTCTGCAGCAGCGCCTCGACCTCGGCCGCGGCGATGTTCTCGCCCGAGCGGCGGATGATGTTCTTGCGCCGGTCGACGAAGTGCAGCATGCCGGTCGCGTCGCGCGTGACGATATCGCCGGTGTGGAACCAGCCGCCGTGCCAGGCGTCTTCGGTCGCTTCGGGGTCGTCGAGGTAGCCGGAGAAGAAATCCTTGCGCGGTGTCTCGGCCGAGTGCCGGATCACCAGTTCGCCGGGCGTGCCGTCGGCCAGCTCGACGCCCGCATCATCGACCACGCGCGCCTGCACGCCCGGTACCGCGCGCCCGAACGCGCGCGTACCGACTTGGCGAGGCGCCAAGTTGTCGACCAGTATGCGCACCATCTCGGTCATGCCCCAGAGTTCGAGCAGCGGCAAGCCGAAGCGTTCTTCGAACACGCCGTGCAACTGCGGCTCGACACCGGCGCCGAAGCCGAAGCGCACGCCATGCTCGCGATCCTGCGGCCCGGCC
The DNA here is from genome assembly GCA_025351675.1 of Rhizobacter sp. Classification (GTDB taxonomy): domain Bacteria; phylum Pseudomonadota; class Gammaproteobacteria; order Burkholderiales; family Burkholderiaceae_C; genus LMDS01. Next base: position 7,234 of record JANXVK010000243.1, on the reverse strand, counting down.
GGCCGGTTCAGCAGCATCGGAATCACGACGCCGAGGTAATGCACGATGGTCGCGCGCGATTCGCGCACCTCGGTCCAAAAGCGCGAAGGTGCAAAGCGATCCGTCTGCACCTGGCAGTTGCCGGTCAGCAGCATGCAGAAGAACGACAGGATCGACGCGTTGACATGGAACAGCGGCAGCGGGTTGTACAGCCGCTCCTGCCCTTCGCGGATCGTCGCGAGACCACCGCAGCTGGCGTAGGCCGCACCGGCGGCGAGTTCATAGCGGTGCGACAGAACGCAGCCTTTCGGCCGGCCGGTCGTACCCGAGGTGTAAAGGATGCTTGCGGGCGTCTGCGACGTGACCGGCGCGCCATCGGCCGCGCGTTGCGGTGCCGGCAGCGGCTGGGCGAAGTCCTCGAACACGACGACCTGCGGCTGATGCGCCGACGCGGCCAGCGCCGCGCGCAGCGCTTCGGCGCGGCTCGCCAGAACCACCACCAGATCGACGCGCGAATGGTCGATCAGCCAGGCCAGCTCACGCGCCCGATAGTCGGGGTTGACCGGCACGCAGCACACGCCGAGCGCGTTCATCGCGAGCTTGTGCAACAGGTGCTCGGGGCGACTCTCCAGCAGCAGGCCGATGCGGTGGCCGCCGCCGTATCCGGCCTCGGCGTACCGCGCCATCAGTGCGCGCACCTCGGCGGCGGCGGCGGCGAAGCTGATCTCGAAGCCTTGCGGGTGATAGGCGCGAGCGGCATTCGCCGGTACGGCCAGCAGCGCGTTCGCGCCATAGCGGCGTGCGGCGGCGAACAGCGTGTCGCCAAGGGTGGCGTGGGCGTCGATCGTGATCATGGTGGGGCCGGTGTGTCGGGTGCGGGAACGGTCGAAACGCCCTGCTCGATCGCGGCCCGCTGCTGCGCCTGCAGCGCGCGCTGGAACGCGTCACGTGTGCGCAGACGCTGCCAATAGCCGGCGACGGCCGGTGTGAACTGCGCTGAGAGGCCAAGGTATTCCGCCAGCAGCAAGGCGTAGCCGATCGACACATCCGCAGCGGTGAAGCGATCGGCGCAGACGAAGTCGTGCGTCGCGAGCAACGGCTCCAGCGTGCGCAGCCGCGCGTGAAACCACTTCGCGTAGTCCTGCGCGACCTGTGGCGAACGCCGCTCGGCCGACTCGAGCCGGCCGTACCGCAGCACCAGGGTCTGCGGGAAGGTCAGCGTCGCCTCGCCGAAGTGGAGCCAGTTCAGGAAAGCGCCGAACGCGGGCTCGTGCGCCTCGACGTTCAGCGGCGTCGGCGCGGCGCGCGCCGCGAGGTACTGGCAGATCGCCGCCGACTCGGTCATGCGCAGTTCGCCGTCGAAGAATGCCGGCACCGTGCCCAGCGGGTTGACGAGCAGGAACTCGCGCGCCGTCGCGCGCGGCGGGAACGGCAGCACTTTCAGCGTGTAGGCGGCGCCGAGCTCTTCGAGCATCCACAAGACCCGGAACGAGCGGGCGCTGACGCAGTGGTGCAGGGTGAACATCGGGCGCAGTCGAGGTGAGGTTACGGGTCAGAATTCGGCGTCGCCGAGCGACCAAGTCCGCAGGCTGCCGTCGCTGGACTTGTACATCTTCATGGTCGGCCTGCTGTGCTGGGTGCCGCCCGCGGTCCTGATCTCTTCGAGGATGAAGGCCGGCGAACGCAGCAGGCCGCCGCTGGCGAGGTTGCGGTAGCGCAGATCGTAGGTGCCGATCGTCAGGTCGGCGAGCACGAAGCGACTGCGCGCGGCAACGAAAAAGGTGCGCACCGGCAGCGCGCTCGGGCCGTCGAGCGAGACCAGCTTCGCGAACATGTCGGTGTCGTTCTCGACATTGTCGACCAGCACCTGCGACAGGCCGTCCGCGTTGATCTGCGGGTAGCCGTCGACATAGCCCGATCGGCTCGGCCACGGCCGCCCGTTCGGCGCGGCCGGCGCGCGGACGTAGCCGGCCACGACAGGCACCGCCTTCGCCGCCGGCGCCGGCATCCCGGCCGTGGGCAACACTCCGCCCGATCCGACCAGCGACGCCAGCCCGGCGCCTGCCAGGCACAGCGCAATGAGCCCGCCGATCGCGTAACTCACGCGGTGCCGCAGCCCGTGGGTGACGACACGCCGCACGCGCCGCTCCAGGCGAACCTGTCGGGCGCGCTGCGCGGCGGCCCGTTCGAGTTCGGGCGGGGTGGTCAGGTAGCGATCGGACGGGGTGTGCACGGTCGGCTTGCCGCGCACGGGCCGCGCGGCGGCGTCGATGAAGGGCACGGTCTCGGTCCGGGCGATCCAGCGGTCGTGCTCGCTGCGCTTGACCGGGTCGGACAGCACGCCGTAAGCCACGTTGACCACCGACATCACGCGTTCGGCATCGGCGTTGTCGGGGTTGCGATCGGGATGGTGCTTGCGCGTCAGGGCCCGGTAGGCCGCGCGAATGTCCTCGGCCGACGCATCGCGGGCGACCTTGAGGTTGTCGTAGTGGCTGTGGACCTTGGGCATCGTGGTTGCGCGGCAGACGGCGGACCGCGCCGGACCGCGATCATGCCGCACGCGCGCCACCCGGGCACCGCCACGCGCACCGGCGCGTTTCGGTCAGAATGACCCGCCACGCCGGGCTCGGCGCACCCGCTCAAGGCCGAACCGCATGATCGTCCGCATCGAGATCCACCGCACCGACGAGGTGTACGAGTACCGCGTGATGGCCGACGGCGACCTGCTGTTCGACGCCAGCGGCTTCAGCTCGGTCGTGCACTGCCTGGCCGACGCGGTCGAGGGGTTGCCGCCGGCGGTGCGCGCGGTCGAGGTCGCCTGCGGCGGCATCGTCTCGGGTACTTACCCGCTGCACGTGCTCGCGGCGAACGCGGCCCAGGTCGCGCAGCACGCCGTCAACACGACGGCGGCGGTCTTCGAGGCGATGCGCGACTGACCGGCGTCGGCGCTCAGGCGGGCGCTCAGGCGGGCGCGGCCGCGAGCCGGTCGAGCGCCGCGTTGACCGCCATCGCATAGCCGGCCACGCCGAAGCCGACGATCACGCCGGCCGCGATATCCGACAGGTACGAGTGCTGCCGGAACGGCTCGCGCCGATGCACGTTCGACACATGCACCTCGGTGAACGGGATCGCCACGCCGGCGAGGGCGTCGCGCAGCGCAACGCTGGTGTGCGTGAGACCGCCCGGGTTGATGACGATCCAGCCGGTGCCGTCGAGGCGCGCGGCATGGATGCGGTCGATCAGCGCGCCCTCGTGGTTGCTCTGAAAGCAGTCGACGCCCGAGCCGCGCGCCGCGCCGATCGCTTGCACCATCGCCTCGACATCGGCCAGCGTTTCGCGCCCGTAAACCTGCGGCTCGCGCGTGCCGAGCAGGTTCAGGTTGGGGCCGTTGAGCAGCAGGATCCGGGTCATGGGCATCTCGTGTGGTCAGGTCGCCGCCATTGTCGCAGCGCACGCGCACGGCGCCGCGCCTGTACCATCGGCTGCAACGACTTGGCTCACAGAGCCGGCAACCTTTCAGCGGAGCGCAGCAGGCATGGCCAAGTACATCGCCACGATCGTCGGGCTCGGTTTGGCCGTCGCCTTCGTCGTGATCTTCTTCGTCGGCCGGACCGAGACCAAGCACCTGCGCGAGGTCGCGCCGCGCGTCGGCATGAGCTACGACGACCTGATGGCGATGGGGCCGCGCATCGTGTCGACGACCGGCGTCACGCTCGGCACCTCGCGGCATGTGGTGTACCTGCTCGCCTGCAGCGGGCTGTCGAGCAAGAGCTCGCTCGAAGCACAGGCGGAACAGGCCAGCGCGCTGGCGAAGCAGCAGCGCCTGAGTGACCGTGAGGCGGTGCGCGCCGTGTTGGCAAAAGGCGGTGTCAACCCCAACGTGCCGAGCCTGAAGGGCTGCTAATCGTGACCTCGGGCCAGCGCTCGGCCGCCCCAATCGGACCGAGCTCCCCTCGGGGGGCGGACGCCGCAGGCGACCTTGGGGTCGTCAATCCACGCACGTCCGGTTCTTGCCGGTGCGCTTGGCCTCGTACAGGCCCTGATCAGCGCGCTCCAGCGCGTCTTCGATGCGCTCGCCCGGCCGGTAGGCGGTGACGCCGGCCGAGAAGGTCACGAAGACCTGCTTCTGCTCGTGCATGAACAGGCCGCCGGTCAGCGAGCGCTGCAGCCGCGTCAGGATCTGCTGGGCGTCAATGACCGGCGTGTCGGGCAGCAACACGACGAACTCCTCGCCGCCATAGCGCGCGACATGGTCGGTCGGCCGCAAGGTCTTGCTGACGATCGCGGCGAGCGATTTCAAGGCTTCGTCGCCTGCGCCGTGGCCGAGTTCGTCGTTCAGGCGCTTGAAGTTGTCGATGTCGAGCAGGCCCACCGACAGCGTCGTCGCGGCGCGCTCCAGCCGCGCGCGCTCGGCGTCGAAGGCCTGCAGCAGGCCACGGCGGTTCGCGATCTGGGTCAGCTGGTCGGTCGAGACCTCGCTCGACAAGCGCTGCATCTCCGATTCGAGCTCGTTGACGCGCTGTGTCAGCGCCTGCGCCTTGCCATGCTCGGCCTGCAGCCGCGCTTGCGTCTGCTGCACCAGCGCCTGCACGGTGCGGCTTTCTTCGACCATCTCGCGCACCACGCCGGTCAGACTTTCGAGTGAGTCTGCCTTCTCGATCACGTCGGCATAGCGGCCAACGCTGTCGTGGAAATTGCCGGTCTGCGAACCGAGCTCGTCGAGCTCGCTGAGCATGCGGTTGATCAGGCCCTTGAGCGAGTCGCGCGCGCGTTCGCGCTCCTCGCGCAGCTGGCTCTGGCGCGCACGGGTGTCGCGCAGCAACTCGCTGACCGCACGGATGCCGCGTGCGGACAGGCCTTCGTCGATCTTGACCTGCATCGCCTCGCACTGGCCCTTGGCCCAGCTCTCGTTCTCGGCGAGATCGGTCAGGCTCGCGGTCAACTCGGCACACAGGCCGTGCAACTGGTCGTGCAGGTCGTGGCGGTGCTGCAGGATCGGCGCGGCGCGCCGGCACAGCGCCTCGAGTGCGTCGATCAGCGCCGGCGTGGCGCCTTCGCCGCCGATGCGGTCGGTGAGCGTGGCCAGCGCGGTCGTGATCTCGTGCGGGGCGTCGTCCTGCGGCGGCAGCGCGAGCTGCAGCGTGCCGCCGAGCGCGTCGACGGCGCGGCCCCACGCCGCCAGCGCGGTGGCGTCGGTCAGCGCATCGAGCGGCGCCGGCAGCGTCGGCTCGGGTCCGGCGGAGAACACGGTCTCGTCGTTCGACCACGGCGCGGCGGCATCGGCATCGCCGGTGTCGCTGTCCCAGCTCGCCACCAGTTGGGTCAGGCGCTGCTGCAGCCGCTTGGCGTCGCCGCGGCTGCCGGTCAACACGCGCTGCAGGCTGTCTTTCTTGCGCGCTGTCGTCCAGCCGCGGCTGCCGCGCTCGATGCCGCGCACGATGCGTTCGATCAACACGGCAGTGGCCGGGCCATCAACGGCAGCCGCAGGCGGCTCGCCGGACTCCTGGCGCCACGCCCGCGCGTAGTTCTCGGGGGTCGGGTCGAGCTTGTCGAGGGTGAGGCGGCGCAGCGTGGCCTTCGCGAGCTGCCCGTGGTCCGGTGCGCTGCCGCTCAGTGCGGCCGGTCGGGTCGCTTCCATCATCGAACGGCGGTGCGTTCAGCCGCCGCCGAACCGCAAGGGCCACGAAGGGGCCTCTTCGTGGCCCTTGGCAGCTGAGCGCCCCCTCGGGAGGCAGGAGCGTAGCGACGGGAGGGCCATCTTCAGCCCGCCGGTTTGATGCGCGGGTCACGCCCCTCGGCGGCGCGCAGCGCGTCGGCGATATCGCTGCCGTCTGCCGTGCCGGCCTTGCCGATCCACGGCGCCTTGCGCGGCAGGATGGTCTGCTGCAGCCACTTTTCGATGTCTTCCGGCGGCTGCGGCCGGCTGAACAGAAAGCCCTGCATCACCCCGCAGCCGAGGCGGTGGAGCACCTCCATCTGGCGCAGGTTCTCGACGCCCTCGGCAACCACGCGCAGGCCGAGCGAGCGCGCCAGCGCGATGATCGCGGTAACCACCGCCGAGCTCTGCGGCGTCATGCCGAGGTCGCGCACGAAGCTGCGATCGATCTTCAGTTCGCTGATCGGCAGCGTCGTCAGGTAGGCGAGCGAGGAGTAGCCGGTGCCGAAGTCGTCGATCGAGATCTCGACGCCGATCTCGTTGAGCCGGTGCAGCGACGGGATCACGTTCTGCAGGTCCTTCATCAGCCCGGTCTCGGTGATCTCCAGCTCGATCGCATGGTGCGGCACGCCGTAAGTCGTGACCGCGTTGTGGATGTACTCGACCAGATCGGTGCGCTCGAACATGCGGTTCGGCAGATTCACCGCGATCGAGTCTTTGAACCCGAAACTGTCCTGCCAGACGCGGGCTTGGCGCGCCGCCTCACGGATCGCCCACTCGCTGAACGGCACGATCAGGCCGGTTTCCTCGGCCAGCGGAATGAAGTCGCCGGGCGGTATCAACACCCCGTTGCGACGCCAGCGCATCAGCGCCTCGACGCCCACCATCCTGGCACCACGGACGTCTACCTTGGGTTGGTAGTAGAGCACCAGTTCATCGCGCTCGATGGCCTTGTGCAGCGCACTTTCCAGTTCCAGTTTCTCGCGCCCCTGCCCTGCCAGTGCGGGTCGATACAGCGACGCCGAATTGCGCCCGGATGACTTGACGGAATACATCGCGACGTCTGAGTTGCGCATCAGGTCAACCACCGTCAGGCCGTCGCGCGGAAACAGCGCGATACCCACGCTGGCAGTCACGAAACACTCCTGGCCACCGACAACGATGGGCTCGCGCATCAACTCGAGAATGCGCAATGCCACCGCCTCGGCGTCCCGCTCATCGGCCACCTCGGGCAGCAGTGCCACGAACTCATCGCCGCCCAGACGCCCCACCGCTTCAAGCGTGCGGTGCGAGCGTGAAGCCATCGATTCGATGCTGCTTTCCATCACCTGGTCGGAGTGACGCACGCAAGAGCGCAAACGGCGTGCCACTTCCATCAACAATTCGTCGCCGGCGCCGTGACCCAGCGTGTCGTTGATGACCTTGAATCGGTCCAGGTCGATCAACAGCAGCGCGACCTGATGGTTCAGGCGCCGGCCGTGTTCAAGTGCACGTTCAGCGCGCCAGATGAGCTGGCGCCGGTTGGGCAGGCCGGTCAGTGTGTCGAAGTTTGCCAGGTGGCGAATCTTGTCTTCTGCCAGGCGCCGGTCGGTCACGTCC
>JANXVK010000230.1 GCA_025351675.1 Rhizobacter sp. | reverse complement strand
CCACCGGCTGCAGCAGCACCGCGACGCGCACCGGCTGGCCCTGGTAGACGTCGTCGTAGAAGTCGACCAACGCGGCATACGGCCCCTTGTCGGGCAGCTTGCCGTGCCAGGCAGGCAGGTCGTCGAAGCCCGACACCGCCTCGCCGCGGAAGCCTGTGACTTTGTAGAACATGCGGCTGCGGTTGTCGGCCTCGAACGGTTCGAGCGCGGAGTAGGGTACGGTCGCGCCCAAGTGCGCGTCGGCGCCCGCGCCGATCACCTCGAGGTCTTCGCCGATCGTCTTGGCCGATGCGAGCAGCGTGCGGTCGTAGGCCGTGTCGGCCGAGCGCAGCGCCTGGCGGTACAGGCTAACCGTGTTGACCAGCACGACGCCGAGCACCGGAAGCAGGATGCCGAGCAGCAGGCGGCTGCGCAGCGACAGGCGCTCACCGGTCATGACGGCATCCCGATTGCCGAGTACGGCAATCGACCCTCCAAGGGCCACGAAGAGGCCTCTTCGTAGCCCTTGGTCGCGCCGTGCTTGGGGCGGCCCGGCGCGGCGGCCCGCTTCAAGAAGCGGCCTTCAGCAGATAGCCCAAACCGCGCAAGGTGACGAGCTGCACGCCCGTGTGCGCGAGCTTCTTGCGCAGCCGGTACGCCACGACCTCGATCGCATCCGACTGCACCTGCGCCTCGCCGGGGAACACCAGCTCCGACAGCCGCTCTTTCGCGACTGCGTGCCCGGCCTTCGCGAGCACCGCGCGCAGCAGCGCGTTCTCGCGCGGTGCCAGTTCGAGCGGTTCGCCGCGAAAGTAGACCGCGCAGCTTTCGGCATCGCAACGCAGCCCGTTGAACTCGGGCGCGGTGTCGCCGTCGGCGTCGGGTTGCGCCGCCGAGCGGCGGGCGAGGGCGCGCACCCGCGCTTCGAGCTCGTCGAGGTCGAACGGCTTGGGCAGGTAGTCGTCGGCGCCGGTGTTCAGGCCGAGGATGCGGTCGCCGACGGTGCCGCGCGCGGTCAGGATCAGCACCGGCGTCTTCAGCCCCGCCGCACGCGCCTGCGCCAGCACCTGCAGGCCGTCCAAACCGGGCAGGCTGAGGTCGAGCAGCACCACGTCGGGCAGGCTCGCCTGCCAGCGGTTGAGCGCGCGGGTGCCGTCGGCGCAGGTGACGACCTGGATGCCGCGGCGCTGGAACGTGCGCTGCAAGGTCGTCTGCATCGTCAGGTTGTCTTCGACCAGCAGAATCTTCATGCGGCAACGGTAGCAGGGGTCCGAGGCGTCGCCGAGCTTCGTGTTTCCCCCAGGGGGGTCGACAGCCGATTGACAGGCTGGCTTGGGAGCATCGACCATCGGTTCCATTGGAGAACCTAGGAGACACACATGCGTCGCGATACCTTTTTGAAGACCCTCGCCGCGATGGCGGCTGCCGGCGCGCTGCCGCTGCCGGCCTTTGCGAACACCAACCTGAAGATGATGATCCCGGCGAACCCGGGCGGCGGCTGGGACCAGCAGGGCCGCGCGCTCGGCAAGTCGCTGATGGAGTCGGGTGCGGCCTCGACGGTCAGCTACGACAACAAGGGCGGCGCAGCCGGCACGATCGGTCTGGCGCAGTTCGTCAACAGCACCAAGGGCGACGGCAACTCGCTGATGGTGATGGGCGCGGTGATGCTCGGCGGCATCATCACCGGCAAGCCGCCGGTGCAGCTCTCGCAGGCGACGCCGATCGCGCGTCTGAGCAGCGAATACAACGTGTTCGTGCTGCCGACCAATTCGCCGTTCAAGACCATGAAGGACGTGGTCGACCAGCTCAAGAAAGACCCGGGCAGCGTCAAGTGGGGCGGCGGCTCGCGCGGTTCGACCGAACACATCTCGGCCGCGATGCTGGCGCGTGAAGTGGGCGTCGACCCGTCGAAGATCAACTACGTGGCGTTCCGCGGCGGCGGTGAGGCAACGGCGGCGATCCTGGGCGGCAACGTCACGGTCGGCGGCAGCGGCTACTCCGAATTTCAGGAGTACATCACCGCCGGCAAGATGCGCGCGATCGCAGTCACCTCCGAGACGCGCCTGAAGGGCGTCGACATCCCGACCATGAAGGAGCAGGGCTACAACGTGGTGCTCGGCAACTGGCGCGGCGTGTTCGGTGCCAACGGCATCACGCCGGCGCAGCGCAAGACGCTGACCGACCAGATCGTCACCGCGACCAAGCACAAGTCGTGGCAGGAGGCGATCGAGCGCAACGGCTGGACGCCCGCCGTGCTGACCGGCCCGGCCTTCGACAGGTTCGTCGACGACGAGTTCGCGTCGCTGCGCGCGATCATGGCCAAGTCCGGAATGATCTGAGTGATGACCACCCCCACGTCGCTTCGCTCCTGCCCCCGTGGACCGGCACGATCCGCTTCGTGGCCCTCGGGGCGCGGGCCATCCTTGGGACGGCCCGGCGGATGTCCCGATGCGCGCGTTTAGGACGCCGCAGGCGCTGATCGGCGCGGGCGTCATCGTTGTCGCGGTGCTGATGGCGTTCGGCGCTGTGCAGATCAGCTCCGAGGCCGGCTATGGCGGCGTTGGGCCGAACTTCGTGCCGTGGGTCGTCTCGGCGGCGCTGGCGCTGTGCGGTGCCTTTCTGCTCTGGGAGGCGTTCAGCGGCGGCTACCGCGAGATGGACGAACCCTCGGGCGACGCGCACGGCTTCTGGCCGGGCTTCGCGTGGGTCAGCGTCGGCATGCTGCTGAACGCGACGCTGATCACGACGATCGGCTTCATCCTCAGTTGCACGCTGTGCTTCGTGCTCGCGGTGCGCGGCTACAAGGCCTCGCAGGGGGCGGCCGACTGGTCGCCAATCGCGTTCATGAAAGACGCGGGCGTCGGCCTGTGCATCGCTGCGCCGGTCTACTGGATGTTCACGAAGCTGCTGGCGATCAACCTGCCGGGATTGACGGCGACCGGCTGGCTCTGATTCGAAGGCAAATGCGCCGCGACGGCGCATGACGGGAGACGGGATGGACATCTGGAACAACCTCATGCAGGGTTTCGTCACGGCGGGCACGCCGGTGAATCTGCTGTGGGCGCTGCTCGGCTGCACGATCGGCACCGCGATCGGCGTGCTGCCCGGCATCGGGCCGGCGACGGCTGTCGCGATGCTGCTGCCGATCACGCTTCAGGTCGAGCCGACCGGCTCGATGATCTTCTTCGCCGGCATCTACTACGGCGCGATGTACGGCGGCTCGACGACCTCGATCCTGCTCAACACGCCGGGCGAAGCGGCCTCCATGGTCACCGCCATGGAAGGCAACAAGATGGCCAAGAACGGCCGTGCGGGTGCGGCGCTGGCCACCGCCGCGATCGGCTCGTTCGTGGCCGGAACGATCGGCACGGTGGTCGTGACGATCGCTGCGCCGGTGGTCGCGAAGTACGCCGTGCTGCTTGGCC
>JANXVK010000207.1 GCA_025351675.1 Rhizobacter sp. | reverse complement strand
TCAAGCCGTGCACATCGGTGTCGAAGCCCGGGAACGCCGAGTTGAACTCGCGCGTGAACTTCAGGTAGTCGACGATCTTCTTGTTGAAGCGCTCGCCCGGGATCAACAACGGGATGCCCGGCGGGTACGGCGTCAGCAGCGAGGTCGTGATGCGGCCTTCGAGCTCGTCGATCGGCACGCGCTCGGTCTTGCGGTGCGCGATGTAGGCAAACGCGTCGGTCGGTTTCATGGCCGGTTGCAGGTCAGACAAATACATCTCGGTCGTCAGCCGCGCGATGTCGCCCTTCGCGTACATCTTGTGGATCGCCTGCGACAAATCCTTCAGCCCCATGCGCTCGTAGCGCGGATGCGCGGCGCAGAACTCGGGCAGGATGCGCCACAGCGGCTGATTCCGGTCGTAGTCGTCCTTGAACTGCTGCAGCGCGGTCAGCAGCGTGTTCCAGCGGCCCTTCGTGATGCCGATCGTGAACATGATGAAGAACGAGTAGAGGCCGGTCTTCTCGACGATCACGCCGTGCTCGGCGAGGAACTTGGTGACGATCGACGCCGGGATGCCGGTGTCGGCGAACTTGCCCGACATGTCCAGGCCCGGCGTGATGATCGTGCACTTGATCGGGTCGAGCAGGTTGAAGCCTTCGGCCAGATCGCCGAAGCCGTGCCACTTGTCGCCCGCCTTGAGAACCCACTCCTCGCTCTTCGGGATGCCTTCCTTGGCGATCTTGTCGGGCCCCCAGACCTTGAACCACCAGTCTTTCTTGCCGTAGTCTTTTTCGACCTTGCGCATCGCGCGGCGGAAGTCCATCGACTCGGCGATGCTCTCCTCGACCAGCGCCGGGCCGCCCGGCGCTTCCATCATCGCGGCGGCGACGTCGCAGCTCGCGATGATCGCGTACTGCGGGCTGGTCGAGCTGTGCATCAGGTAGGCCTCGTTGAACAGGCTGCGGTCGAGCTTGCGCTCCTGCGAGTCCTGCACAAGTACCTGCGAGGCCTGGCTGATGCCGGCGAGCAGCTTGTGGGTTGACTGCGTCGCGAACACGAGCTGGTCCTTCGGCCGCTGGCGGTTCTTTCCCATCGAATGAAACACGCCGTAGAACTTGTGGAACGCGGCGTGCGGCAGCCAGGCTTCGTCGAAGTGCAAGGTGTCGATGTAGCCATCGAGCGATTGCTTGATGGTCTCGGTGTTGTAGAGCACGCCGTCGTAGGTGCTCTGCGTCAGCGTCAGGATGCGCGGCTTCACGGTGTTCGGGTCGACGCCCGTCAGCAACGGGTTGGCGGCGATCTTCTTCCTGATCGCGGCGGGCGAGAATTCGCTCACCGGGATCGGCCCGATGATCCCGTAATGGTTGCGCGTCGGCCGCATGAACACCGGCACCGCGCCGGTCATGATGATCGCGTGCAGGATCGACTTGTGGCAGTTGCGGTCGACCACCACCACATCGCCCGGCGCGACCGCGTGGTGCCAGACCATCTTGTTCGAGGTGCTGGTGCCGTTGGTGACGAAGAAGCAGTGGTCGGCGTTGAAGATGCGCGCGGCGTTGCGCTCGCTCTGCGCGATCGGGCCGGTGTGGTCGAGCAGTTGGCCGAGTTCCTCGACCGAGTTGCAGACGTCGGCGCGCAGCATGTTCTCGCCGAAGAACTGATGAAACATCCGGCCGATCGGGCTCTTCAGGAACGCGACGCCACCCGAGTGGCCCGGGCAGTGCCACGAATACGAACCGTCCTGTGCGTAGTCGACCAGCGCCTTGAAGAACGGCGGCGCGAGGCCGTCCATGTAGCTGCGCGCTTCGCGGATGATGTGGCGCGCGACGAACTCCGGCGTGTCCTCGAACATGTGGATGAAGCCATGCAGCTCGCGCAGGATGTCGTTCGGCAGGTGCTGCGAGGTGCGCGTCTCACCGTAAAGATAGATCGGCACCTCGGAATTCTTGAACCGCACCTCCTCGATGAACTTGCGCAGATTCAGCACCGCCGGGTCGAGTTCGGGGCCGGCGGTGAACTCCTCGTCATCGATCGACAGGATGAACGCGCTGGCGCGGCTTTGCTGCTGCGCGAACTGGCTCAGGTCGCCGTAGCTCGTGGCACCCAGCACTTCGAAGCCCTCTTTTTCGATCGCCGAGGCAAGCGCGCGGATGCCCAGACCCGACGTGTTCTCGGAGCGGAAGTCCTCGTCGATGATGACGATCGGGAAGTTGAAACGCAGCATGGGCGGGGCCTCGATTGGCGGGGGCGGCAGGTACGGCAAAAAGCGCGAAACGCGAAGTGTAGGGCCACTGTGTGTCGCCCGTGCGCGGCGCGCGCCTACACTTGCCACCAGCACTCGCCCCGGAGAAGAAGTATGGATTTTTCGATTGCCACGCTGTGGTGGGTCGCCGCCGGCGTCACCGTCGCGGCCGAGCTCGCGACCGGCACGTTCTACCTGCTGATGCTCGCGCTGGGCCTCGCGGCCGGCGCGCTCGCGACGCATCTGGGTCTGGGCGTCAGCGCGCAGGTGATCGTCGCCGCGCTGGTCGGCGGCGGCGCAACGGCTCTCTGGCATTGGCGCCGCTACAACCAGCCGCAGTCGGCGCCGGCGCGCGAGAACCGCGATGTGAACCTCGACATCGGCGAGCGGGTCAACGTCACTGCCTGGGCCGATGATCGCACCGCGCGCGTCCAGTACCGCGGCTCGGCCTGGACGGCACGGCTCGCGCCCGGCGCCGCGGCCGCAGCCGGCGAGCACCGCGTCAGCGCGGTCGAAGGCAACTGGCTCGTGCTCTCACCGATCTGATCTCTCTTTCTTCGAAAGCTCCCATGGAAATCGCTCTCATCATCGCGGTCATTGCCGCCCTGTTCATCATCCGCACGATCAAGATCGTGCCGCAGCAGAACGCCTGGGTCGTCGAGAGGCTCGGCAAGTACGACCGCACGCTGACGCCGGGGCTGAAGTTCGTCGTGCCGTTCATCGAACGCGTCGCCTACAAGCACTCGCTGAAGGAGGTGCCGCTCGACGTGCCGAGCCAGGTCTGCATCACGAAGGACAACACCCAGCTCACGGTCGACGGGATCATCTACTTCCAGGTCACCGACCCGATGCGGGCGAGCTACGGCTCCTCCAACTACATTTTCGCGATCACGCAACTCGCGCAGACGCTGCTGCGTTCGGTGATCGGCAAGATGGAACTCGACAAGACCTTCGAGGAGCGCAATCAGATCAACGCTGCTGTCGTCAGCGCCCTGGACGAGGCGGCGATGAACTGGGGCGTCAAGGTGCTGCGCTATGAAATCAAGGACCTGACGCC
>JANXVK010000171.1 GCA_025351675.1 Rhizobacter sp. | reverse complement strand
TCATGGCCTCGACCGCCGTACCGCCTTCGGACCGATCACACGGTCGGCGCGCCCTGCTGGCGGGCTTGGTCGTGGCCGCTGGCCTCTGCTCTTTCCCCGCGACGCCTGCCTTGGCCCAAGCCACACGCTACGAAATCGACCCCGACCACCTGACGGTCGCCTTCCTCGTCGATCACGTCGGCTATGCCAAGACGCTCGGCATGTTCCGCACCGCGCGCGGCAGCTTCAGCTTCGACGAGTCCGGCGCGAGGCTCTCGGCCGTGAGCATCGAGGTCGACACGAGCAGCGTCTTCACCAACCAGCGCAAGCGCGACGACCATTTGAAGGGCCCGGACTTCCTGAACAGCAACGAGTTCCCGCGCATGGTGTTCACGGCCGACACCGCCCGCCGCACCGGTGAGCGCACCTTCGAGATCAGCGGCCAGCTGCAACTGCTGGGCAAGAGCCAGCCGCTGACGTTGCAGGCCACCTGGAACAAGAGTGCCGAATCTCCTTTGGGAGGACTTGGCCGCAAACCGTATGTGATGGGTGTTTCAGCCCGCGGCAGCTTCAAGCGCAGCGCCTTCGGCATGAACTACGCCGTGTCCAACGGCTGGGTCGGCGACGAGGTGGCGCTCATCATCGAGTTCGAGGCTGTTCGGCAGTGACCGCGGCCGGGCATGCTGCGGCGGCGGCCGGCGCACCGCGTTCGCCCATCGCCTGGCTGCTGTCGGTCGGGGTGGCCTTCTTCGTCCTGAACAGCCTGCTGACCTTCGAGAACCGCTGGCCCGGCTTCGGCGTGTCCTGGAGTCCGCGGCTGTCGTTCGAGCTGTGTCTGGGTTCCGCGATCCTCATCGTCTGGTTGGCGTGGCGCCCGGCCCTGCGCTCGCGCGCTGTCAACGCTCTGACGCTTGGTTTCGTGTGCCTGGTCGCGGTTCGCTACGCCGATGTCACCGCGCCCGCCGTGCTGGGCCGTCCGGTCAACATCTATTGGGACGGCCGTCACGGGCTGGAGCTGTGGCGCATGGCAGCCGCGTCATTGCCGCCGTTGCAACAGGTGGTTGTCGTGTGCAGCGGTCTGGCCGGCCTGGCAGCGTTGGTGTTTGTGGTACGGGCGGCCATCGCTACGCTGGCCCGCGGCATGGGATGGGCACGACCGCGGCCCGTGCTCCTGTTGGTGGTGGCCGCGCTGACGCTGAGCTTTGCCGTCTACGAGCCGGCGGGTCGAGACACCCGCTGGTTCTTCTCCTTGCCGCTCATGCCGACGCTGCAGCAGCAGGCTCGTCTGCTGCTGCGCGCACTGGTGCCGTCTCATGGCGAAGCCGTGCTCGGGCCCGGCCCGGCGTTCGGCGATTCTTCATACGGCGTGCAAGGCCTGCACACCGCGCAAGGCCAGGCCGATGTCGTGCTGATGTTCGCCGAATCCTACGGTGCCATAACCTTCGACTCGCCGGCAATGGCGGCGGCGCTTGCCGAGCCGCGGGCTGCACTTGCGCAGGCTGTAGCGGCAAGCGGGCGCGGCGTGGCGACGGCGCGCGTGCGCTCTCCGACTTTCGGCGGCGGCTCTTGGCTGGCTCACGCGAGCATGCTGAGCGGCCTGCCGATGAACGACCCGGGGCACTATGAGCTGCTGCTGGCCAGCCAGCGGCCGACCTTGGTCAGCCATTTCGCGCGGCACGGTTACCGTACCGTCGCTTGGCTGCCCGGCATCAAGCGCGCTTGGCCGGAAGGGACCTTCTATGGCTACGACCGGCTTGCCGATGACGCCGGCATCGGCTACGCCGGCGCCGGTTTCGGCTACTGGCGCATTCCCGATCAGGCGGCGATGGCCTTGTTGCATGCGCAGGAACTGAATCGCGACAGCCCGTCTGAATCTCGGGCCCCACGCTTTGCGGTGTTTGCGACCATCAACACGCATGCGCCCTTTCACCCGCTGCCGCCACTCGTGGACGACTGGACGCTCCTGGAGGGCGCGCACGCCTACACCGCGGCGCAGATCGCCACGGCCCGGGCAACACCGTTGGCCGTGCAGCAACCGCTGCCGAACTACCTCGAGGCCTTGCGCTACCAGTTCTCTTGGCTGTCGAGCTACCTGCAACATCGGGCACCTCGGCCGCTGGTGCTCGTGGTGATAGGCGACCATCAACCGCCAGCGCTGGCCGCCGGCCCCACCACCAGTTGGGACGTGCCGGTGCATGTCATCAGCGACGACCCGGCATTGCTTCTGCGACTTCAAGCTCACGGCTTCGTCAGTGGCTTGGCGCCACCCATGGCCGCGCTCGGGCCGATGCACGACCTGACGGCCGTGCTGCTGCGCGTCTTCTCGATCCCCGGGGATGCGCCGCAAGCAACCCCGGCGTCGGCCAACCACCGGGCGAGCCCCGGCGTGCAGCTTCAATAGGCGCTACCTGCGACAAGTGCCGCTCGGTTTTACCGCGAAGGCGAAGGAACAGCGGTTCGATTGCCTGGCACCATCATCGGCTCGTAGCTGAACGCATCGCGGCTGCGAACGTCCACGGTCACCTTGAGCCAGTGCACACCGTTGTGCCCGTTGGCGGCGTTCCTGCCGAAGGTCTCGACGCGCGTGAAGTTGTCCAGGCGCTCGCCTGAGGCGCTCAAGAAGGGCTTGTCGAGCCGCGGTTCCGGACGCACCGCAACGGCCATCGCTCATCGCCGAACCGATTGGGTTGTGCGACCGGTCTTGAAAACGGCGATCGACTGCTCGGGGTCGTAAGCGCGAGCTCGCGCGCTTCGAAAGCGGCTGTTCGACGTCCCGGTCGCCGTCGGCTCTTTCGAATGACCGCTGTCGCAGAACACCGATTCTGCGACGAGCTCAGCGAACGGCACCTTGCAACTAAAGCGGGCACTCGACCGAAATAATCGCGACGGGCTCCTTTGGGTCGGCAGTGTGAGTACACGGTCTTCAAATGCAGTCGTTCCGCCGAGATCTTCTCCCGAGCGATGCTGCCCACGTTTGAACGACCGCTGTCGCCGTCGTTTACTTTCCCGACGGCGCGAGAGAAAGTCAAGTTCCGAAGTAGACCGGT
>JANXVK010000150.1 GCA_025351675.1 Rhizobacter sp. | reverse complement strand
CAAGCTGCGGCACGCGCCCGGCCTTGGAGAGCGCCGATGACGGCGGTGTGAATCGCCCGCGTGTGATTCAGCCGGCCGGCGCGACCACGGCGCCGCTGATGCCGTGGCTTTGCAGCGCCTGCGCGACGAACCCATTCGCCTTGACCTGCTAGACGAAGGCCTTCAGCGCCGCCTGCGCCGCGTCGCCGCGATCGGCCGGCAGCCCCATCGCCTGTTCGATCACCATGAAGCGGCCGGGCAGCAGGCGCAGCCCGCCGAGCCGAGCCGCGTCGGCCTGCAATTGCTGCTTGACGCCGGCGGCGACATCGGCGTTGCGCGCGATGAAGGTGGCGATCACCGTCGGCGAGGTCGGCGAACGTTCGATCTGCGCGGCCTTGAACGTACGCGACAGGTACAGGTCGTAGACGCTGCTCTGGCCGACCATCACGCGCGTGCCTGTGCTGTCGACCTGCGCGTTGTCGGTCAGCGGCGAGGCATCGCGCACGAGGTAGGCGCCCTCGATCAGCACATAGGGTGCGGTGAAGCGGATGCCGTCGCTGCGCAGCGGGTCGAGCGCGAAGAAGCCGATGTCGGCCTGGCCCGACTTGACGGCCTCGACCGACTTGCCGGCGGCGTCGAACACGACCAAGTCGATCGCCACGCCCAACTGCGCCGCGAGCGCACGTGCGATGTCGACCGAGACGCCGCTCACCTCGCCGGTGGCAGGGCTGCGGTTCGCGAGGATCGGGTTGCCGAGGTTGATCGACGCGCGCAGCCGCCCGGTCGGTGCGAGGGCCACGCCGAACGCTGCGGGCCGACTCGCGCAGCCGGCGCCCGCCAGCAGGGCGACGAGGCCAGCCGCGGTCACTGCCCGGCGCCGTGAACACAAAATATGCATCGCGCGAATCGTAACGCTGGCGCGCCGAATCCGGGGTGTCGAACGAGTCGGTTCAGGCTCGACCCGCATGGGTAGAACTTCCCAATGAATTCTTCTTTGGCGATCCGCGAGCAGTTGTTTCGTACCGACAAATCTGCCGATGACCGCAGGCTCGGTGACAACCCGTTCCAGGGTCAGGTGTTGGCCTGCCATGGCGTGCCGCTGATTGGCGGGGCCGGCGCGCTTCATGGCATCCGGTGCCACTTCGACCTGGAACCGTGGAGGATCAGCGAAGACGAGTTCGGGCACCTGCAACTTGCGGCGAGTCTGCTGCCCGGCTTCCTGCCGAACGGCTAGGCGGCGGCGAGCGTCTCGCAGTATTCGATCAGTGCATCGATCTCGCTCGACTTGTCGAACACCCGCGCGGCGCCGAGCGCCTCGCACTTGCTGCGCATGTCGGCGGTCGCGTAGTTGCTCAGCACGATCAGCTTCATCGGCTTGCGCAAGGCGTGGGCAGCGCGCAACACACCCAAGCCCGAGCCACCCTTCAAAAAGATATCGATGATCACCAGATCGCAGGGCGCCGAAACGGCGGCCAGCCAGTCGACCGCCGAACGCTCGTCATCGGCCGTGCCGACGACCTCAACCGGCGCGAGTTCTTCGAGTGCGGCGATGAGGCTTTCCCGAATCATCGGGCTGTCTTCGACGAGGAAAGTCTTCAGGGCGGAAGTCATGGTCATGTCTCTGGCTTTGACCGTACCAGCCCGCGTGACACTGCGTCGTAGGACGCAACGCCGCAGGCAGGTCGCACAATGCGGCGCCGGCGCGTGGTCGTCAGCCCAGACCGGCGAGGCGGTTGACCGTGGCGGCGTCGCGGCCGAGCCGGGCCGCCGCTGCGAGCAGCTCGCCCCAAGTGATCGCGTCGACCGGGATGCCTTGCGCGAGCCGGCGTGCTCGTGATTCGCGCTCCGGCTCGCCGGCCACGCGCACGCGCTCGGCGCCGGCCTGCGGTGGCGAGGCCACGACCCAGTCGAGGAAGGCCCGCATCTCGCCCGAATAGATGGCCGACTCGCCGAGCCGAGCCGGGTCGAACAGCACCGTCAGCATGCCGTTCAGCACCCGCTGCTTGCCGTCGGTCGGGCCGTGCGCCGCCAAGCCGCCGGCGAGCGCGCCGCCGAGCAGCTCGCACACCAGCGCCAGGCCGAAGCCCTTGTGCTCGCCGAAGGTGCGCAGCGCGCCGAGCGGCTCGACCACGCCGAACTTCGGGTCGATCGTCGGCTCGCCGTGGTTGTCGAGCAGTTGCCCCGGCGCGAGCGGTTCGCCCTTGTTGTGGGCCACCCGCGTTTTGCCCTGCGCGACCACGCTGGTGGCCAGATCGAGGATCACCGGCTCGCGCCCCGCGACCGGGATGCCGACCGCGAACGGGTTGGTGCCGAAGCGCGCATCGCGCCCGCCCCAAGGCGCCACGATCGGCCGCGAGATGACGTTGACGAAGTGCATCGAGACGAGGCCCTCGGCGACCGCCATCTCGGCCCAGGCGCCGATGCGGCACAGGTGGTGGGAGTTCGCGAGCGCGACGATGCAGCTGCCGTGCGCCTTGGCGCGCGTGATGCCGAGCGCCATCGCCTCGTGCCCGATCACCTGGCCGAAGCCGGCGTTGCCGTCGAGCGCCAGCAGCGTGCCGCTGTCGAGCTTGGTCGTGACGTGTGCGTTCGCGGTCAGCCCGCCTTCGAGAAATGCGTTGGCGTAGCGCGGCAGCATGCCGATGCCGTGCGAGTCGTGGCCGGTCAGGTTGGCCTGGATCAGGTTGTCGGTGACGAGCTCGGTCTCGCGAGGGCTGCTGCCGAAACCGCGCATCAGCTCGCACACCGCGGCGCGCAAGGGTTCGACTTGGATCGTGTGCATCAATGCGCTCATGGCTTGTCTCCGTCGTTGTTGTCGTTCTTGGCAGCCCAGGCGCGGTAACGCGCGGCCGTCTCCTCGTTGGCCGGGTACAGGCCCGGCAGCGGCACGCCGCGCTCGACCTCGCGCATGATCCAGCCTTCGAGCCGCTCCTGTTCGACGCTCGCGGCGATCACGTCGTCGAGCAGGGCGGCCGGGATCAGCACCGCGCCGTCGGCGTCGACCACGATCACGTCGTTCGGGAACACCGCGACGCCGCCGCAATCGATCGGCTCCTGCCAACCGACGAACGTGAGGCCGGCCACCGAGGCTGGCGCGGCGGTGCCCTGGCACCACACCGGCAGACCGGTGCCGAGCACGCCGGCGAGATCGCGCACAACGCCGTCGCTGACGAGGCCCGCGACACCGCGCCTCTTCATGCGCGCGCAGAGGATGTCGCCGAAGATGCCGGCGTCGGTCACGCCCATCGCGCCGACGACCGCGATGCAACCGGCCGGCATCGCCTCGATCGCGGCGCGGGTCGAGATCGGCGCCGCCCACGACGCTGGCGTCGCGAGGTCTTCGCGCGCCGACACGAAGCGCAGCGTGAACGCGCGGCCGGCGACGCGCGGTTGATTCGGCGCGAGCGGTCGCGTGCCGCGCAGCCAGATGTTGCGCAGGCCCTTTTTCAGCAGCACCGTGGTGATCGTGGCGGTCGACACGGCGGCAAGTGCCTGCACGACGGCGGGAGCGAGCGGAAGCGGTTCGGCAGTCATCGGGTCTCCTGAGGACGTGGGCCTGACGACCCTGTCGGGCCGCCGGCGCATTGTCACTCCGTCACCGCAGAGACGGATGCCTGCCGGCGTCGCGTGGCGTGCTGGAACCGGCCCGGCGCTCAGCGCTCTGCCTTCTCGTGCCGCTCCCCTTCCCGCTGCTCGGCATGGGCCGGATCCTTCTTCGTCTGCGTCGGCGTCGGCTTTGGGCGTGCGGCCTTCGTCTCCGCGGCCGCTTGCGTGCGCGCGGCCTTGGCGGCCTCCGCCGGACGCTGCTGGGCAACGCGCGGGTCATCGTCGGCCCCAATCTTCGCGGGCCGTCTGGGCGCCGCGCGTGGCACCTCGGCGGACACAGCGGCACGCACTGCGGGTGCCGCAGGCGCAGCGGGCTCGATCGAGCGCGGCGGCGCGGCCGATTCGGCCAGCGGCGCAGGTCGCGGTGCCGCGGCCGCCAACGGCGCGGCCGCGCGCACCGCCTGGGCCTGCGGCAACGGCGTCGGCGCCTCGCCCGCACGGTACGCCGGGATCGGCCGGCTCGATTGCGGCGTCGGTGCCATCGCGCGCACAACCGGCGGCAGCGCGGCCGCCAGATGGGCCTGCGCCGGTACGCTGGCCTCGAACGCGTGGCCATTCACCGTTGCCGCGGCCGGTGCGATCACCGTCAGGTTCGTCACATTCGTGACGTTGGTCACGTTTGTCGTGTTCGTGTTGCGCGTGTTGTTGAAGTTGTTCTGCACGCGCATGCCGACGTTGTTCACCGGAGGCGCGCTGACGACGACCGCAGGCGGCGTGCCCAGCGGCGCCGGCACGATGATGCCGGGACGCGAGCCCGGCGGCGCCGGGACGAAGATGCCGGGCGGACCCATCGGCGGCGGCCCGGCCACCACGCCGGGCAGCGCGAGTGCAAAGCTGATCCGGAAGTTCGCCGCTGGCGGCACGAAGACCACGCCCGGCGCGGCCCAGTGCCCGCCGATGAAGATCACCGCGGCGTCGCGGTGCTCGTAGTACGGCTGAACCCAGAGGTAGTTGGGCTGCGGCGGCGGCGCCCAGCGGCCGGCTGCCCAGACCCAGTTGCCGTGCCAGGCCCAATAGCCGCCGATCCACACCGCGCCTCCGAACGGCAGCAGCGGCGGCACGTCGACCAGCATGGGTGGCGGCGCCCACGACACCACGATCGGCTCCGGTTGGTAGAGCGGGGGGTCGATGTAGACGCTGACAACTGCGGCTGCCGGCGTGGGTGCGTAAATCACCGGCGCCGGCGCATACATGACCGGCACCGGCGCGACGTAAACGCGTTGCCGCGGTGCTTCGACGGCGCAACCGGCTACCAAGGCAGAGAGCACAGCCGCCAACGGCAGGAGCGCGGTACGGGATCTGTTCATGGGTTGTTTCCTTCGCGAAGGCCGGCGTGGCGAAGGCGAGCCGGTGGTGAGCTCGCTGGTCGGCGGGCAGGCACCTCTTTCAACGGCGGGCACCGGGCCAGCGTTGACTCGGGCATGAACAGCGGGCTTACCGGCCGAATTTCTTTACCTGCGGGTCATCGGCGCCAGAGTCAACGCCGCATTCACGGAGGTCGTTGTGAGTTTCAGCAGGCAAGCCCCTTGCCGGCTGAACGATTCACCCACCGGAGACTGCCATGATGAACCGCACCCTGATCGCTACCGCCCTTTCGCTGGCCTGCGTCGGCGCTTTTGCCCAGACCACCGCTGCCAGCACGACACAGCGTGATGTGAACCAGCAGACCCGCATCGAGGGCGGACTGAAAGACGGTTCGCTGACGACCCGCGAAGCCGGCAAACTCGAGAAGGAAGAAAGCCACGTCGACCGCCTGCAAGCGCGCGACCTCAGGAACGGCAAGCTCTCGCACGCCGAGCGCGCACAACTCAACGCCGCGCAGAACAAGGTCAGCGGCGACATCTCCGCCGACAAGCACAACGCCGCCACCGGCAACCCGGACTCGGTCTCGTCCAAGCGCATGCAGGCCGATGTGGCGCGCAACGTGAACCAGGAGAAGCGCGTCGAAGCCGGCATCCAGAACGGCTCGCTGACGAACCATGAAGTCGGAAAGCTCGAAGCCGGCCAGGCGCATGTCGACCGCAGGGAAGCGAACGCGGCGCGCAACGGTCATGTGAGCCAAGCCGAGCAGAAGAGCGTGCAGCGCGCCGAGAACCACCAGAGCAAGCGCATTCATCGCGACAAGACCAACGCGCAGGTGCGCGGCTGATCGACGCACGAAGGCGTCAGGGTGCGGTGCCCATTTCGGGCACGGCCCAGCCGCCTGGCGGCGCGATCGCCGCCGCCTCTTTCGGGCCCCAGCTGCCCGGCTGGTACGCATGGACCGGCGTCGCATCGCCGAGCACCGGGTCGACGATGCGCCAAGCCTCCTCGACGTAGTCTTCGCGCGCGAAGAGCGCCGAGTCACCGACCATCGCATCGCCGAGCAGGCGTTCGTAGGCGTCGATCGCCTCGCCTTCGGGGTGACGCGTGTCGAGCAGCTCGATCGCTTGACCGGTGCCGCGCTCGGCGGTGTCCATCACGGTCATGCCGATCGCGAGCGCCTCGTCCGGGCCGATCCGAAAACGCACATGGTTTGAGCCCGCAAGGCAGGCCGGAAAGATCTGCGGCGGGCAGCGCAGCCGCACGACCACTTCGGCGCAGGTCACCGGCAGCGACTTGCCGGCGCGAATGTAAAACGGCACGCCCTGCCAGCGCCACGAGTCGATCTCGAGCTTGAGCGCCGCGAAGGTCTCGACCCGCGAACCGGCGGCCACGCCTTCTTCGCGCAGGTAGCCGTCGAACTGCCCGCGCACCAGGTTGGCCGCGCTGATCGGCTTGATCGAGCGCAGCACCTTGACCTTCTCGTCGCGCATCGATTCACCGTCGCTGCGCGCGGGCGGCTCCATCGCGATGTTCGCGAGCACCTGGAACAGGTGGTTCTGCACCACATCGCGCACGGTGCCGGTCTGCTCGAGAAACGCGCCACGGCCCTGCACGCCGAAGCTCTCGGCCATCGTGATCTGCACGCTCTCGACATGCTTGCGGTTCCACACCGGTTCGAGAAACGCGTTCGCGAAGCGGAAGAACACCATGTTGTGGACCGGCTGCTTGCCCAGGTAATGGTCGATGCGGAAGATGTGCGCCTCGTCGAAGCTGCCGAGCAGGATCTTGTTCAGCACCTGCGCCGAGGCGAGGTCGCGGCCGAACGGCTTCTCGACGATCACGCGCGCACCGGCGGTGCAGCCCGATGCCGCGAGCTGCTCGACCACCGGGCCGAACATCGACGGCGGGATCGCGAGGTAGTGCGCCGGGTGTCGCGCGGCGCCGAGTTCGGTGCGCAGCGCCTTGAACGTGGCCGGGTCGTCGTAGTCGCCGCCCACGTAGCGCAACAGCCCGGCGAGCGTGTCGAACGCTGCTTCGTCGAGCCCGCCGTGCTGCTCGATGCTCGCGCGCGCATGGGCGCGAAAGTCGTCGATCGACCAGGGGCGCCGCGCCACGCCGATCACCGGCACGGTCAAGTGCCCGCGCTTGGCCATCGCGTGCAGCGACGGGAAGATCTTCTTGAACGCGAGGTCGCCACTGACGCCGAAGAAGACCAACGCGTCGGACGGGATCGAGTCGGTCGTCTTGCTGTCCGGTTGCTGCGGCGCGGTCGGCATGGTCAGGCTTTCACGGTCTGTGCGTTGCGGAAGATGTCGACCCACTCGCGAAAGCGGTCGGCGATGCGCTGAGCGGTTTCGGCGCGCGTGGCGCGGCCGGCCTCGAAATCGGCGACCGCGTCCCAGAAGCTGGTGCGACCGACCGCGAAACCGATGAAGCCGGGCACTTTCGCGGCGGTGCTCAGCCACTCGACGACCTTGGCCTCGTTCGCGCCGCGGCCGAGCAGGATGCAGCCGACGCGGTCGCGCCCGCCGCGGCGCGCGCCCGCGACGATACGTTCGCAGTCTTCGCGGCGATCGAGCCCTTCGATCTTCCATACGTCGGGCTCGACGCCGGCATCCTGCAGCGCCTCGATCGCGCGGATCATCAGGGCAGGGCGCTGTTGCAGATCGAACGCCGCGGTCTCGCCGCCCGCCTGCGCGAGTTGCGCTTTCGTCGCCGAGACCAGCAGCTCGAACATCAGCTTCTGGTTGTGCAAGCGGCACCAGTTCGACAGCCGCACCAGCCGCTCGGTCTGGCGCGCGTTCAGTGCCGCATCACCGTCGACGTTGTGGTGCACCAGCACCTTTGCGAACGTCGGCGCGAAGGCTTCGAGGTGACGCGCGAAATCGTCGCCGTACTCGAATGCGAACTCGTCCGGCCCGCTGCTCTCGACCGACAGCGCGGTGATCGCGCCGCTCGCCTTGGCATCACGCAGCACTTCGGCACCGAACTCCTCGTCGACCAGGATGCCGGCATGCGCGGCCGGCACGCCTTGCGCGAGCGCGGCCTGAAAGCCTTCGTAGATCAACCGCTTGCTCTCGACCACCCGTGCGTGCTGCCCGAGGCTCAGTGGCGGCTCGAACTTGAACATGCCGGTGAGGTACGAATGGCGATGGTCGAAGGGCAGCAGGTAGAGCGGGTCGGTGTAGCCGGGCGTTGTCATGGAAGATCCACGGAAGTGAGGTCGCCGATGCGCTCGATCGTGATGTCGGCGGGGGCAAAGTCTTTGATCGCCGCGAGGTCGAAGGCGTAGTGGCCCTGGCGCACGAACACGGTCGTCAGGCGTTCGGCCATCTGCGCCTTCATGGCAGTGAGGATGCGCAGCTTGTCGTCGACCATTACGTAATGCCGCGCCGGGTAGCGGCGTTGCAGGTCGTCGAGCATCTGCTCCTTGTGGATGTAGATCAGCACGCGGCCATCGACGGCGCTCCAGAGACCCGAACGTTGGATTTTGCGCGGCTGGAACACGACGTCGCCGTCCGACAGAATCACTGTTGGCCCGCGCTGGCGCGCATGCGCGAGCGCGTCGAGCGCGCCAGCGAAGAGGCGGCTCGCGAACGGGTAGTCGATCAG
>JANXVK010000073.1 GCA_025351675.1 Rhizobacter sp. | reverse complement strand
CTCGCGCGCTGCTCGTAGTACGTCACCATCAGCGGCGTCGGCACCTGCTTCGGGCCGGCGCGATCGCGCGTCAGCGGGGCCATCACGATGCGGTTGGTGGCGGCGATGTCGCCGAAGTGGATCGAATCGAACAGCGTGGTCATGCGTTGGCTCATGTGGAAGTGAATGATCTGATGTTACGGTGTGGCCGAATAGCACGACGGCGCGCAGCCCCGGCCGAAATCGGTTAGGGCGAGAGTGGTGGGTGGCTGCGGGTGGCTGCGGTCATTGCGGCTACAGTGCCCGCCCGACCTCCAACCCCGACAACGAAGCGCAAAACGCGACGACACTAGCCACATGCTTGCCTACCGACACGCCTTCCATGCGGGCAACCATGCCGACGTGCTCAAGCACACCGTGCTGACGCTCGTGCTGCGCTACATGAACCAGAAGGACAAGTCGTACCGGCTGGTCGACACGCATGCCGGCGCCGGTGGCTATTCGCTCGAAGGCCGCTTCGCGCAGAAGAAGGGCGAGTTCGAACAAGGGATCCTGCGGTTATGGAACCGCGACGACCTGCCGCCGGCGGTGGCCGACTACGTTCAGCTCGTGCGCGATTTCAACCCCGACGGCATGCTCGAACAGTATCCCGGCTCGCCGGCCTTCGGCCAGATGCTGCTGCGCTCGCAAGACCAGTTGCGCCTGTTCGAGCTGCACCCGACCGACCACCGCATCCTGCAGTCGTACATCGGCGAGGTCAAAGGGGCGGAAGTCTTCGACACCGATGGCTTCGACGGGTTGAAGGGCCAAGTGCCGCCGTCGTCACGCCGCGCGGTCGTGCTGATGGACCCGAGCTACGAGGGCCACAAGGATTACAGCAAGATCATCACGTCGTTGCGCGAGGCGATTTCGCGCTTCGCCGAAGGTGTCTATGTTGTCTGGTACCCGCAGGTCAGCAAGCTCGAGGCGGCACAGCTGCCGAAGCGGCTCGAAGGCATCGCCCCGAAGGGCTGGCTGCACGCGCGGCTGACCGTTCAGCGGCCCGACAGCCAAGGCTTCGGCCTGGCCGGCAGCGGCATGTTCGTGATCAATCCTCCCTTCACGCTGCACGATGAACTGCTGAAGGTGTTGCCGTACCTGACCGACACGCTCGGCCAGTACGACGGCGCCAACTACCTGCTGGAGCAGCGCGCCGCCTGAACGGCGCCCCGGCGCGGCGTACCGCGCTTCAGGTCACGGAACGGCGCGAACAGAGGCTGCATGAACCCGAACGAGCACGCTCACCCGAATCAGTTCGCGCTGCTCAAGCAGCGCCGCTTCGCGCCGTTCTTCTGGACTCAGTTTCTCGGCGCTGGCAACGATAACCTGTTCAAGTTCGCGTTCACGGTGATGATCACGTACCAGCTGCAGGTCAGCTGGCTGCCGGCGAGCATGGCCGGGCTGGTGATCGGCGCGCTCTTCATCCTGCCGTTCCTGCTGTTCTCGGCGACGGCCGGCCAGGCGACCGACAAGTACGACAAGACGGCCGTGATCCGCTTCGTCAAGAGCCTCGAGATCGCGATCATGGCGCTCGCGGCCTTCGGCTTCTGGACCACCAACCTCTACGTGCTGCTCGCCTGCGTGCTGTTGATGGGCCTGCACTCGACGATCTTCGGCCCGGTCAAGTTCGCCTACCTGCCGCAGCACTTGGGCGAGCGCGAGCTGACCGGCGGCAACGGCATGGTCGAGATGGGCACGTTCGTGGCGATCCTGCTCGGGCAGGTCGCGGGCGGGCTGCTGGTGGCGATCCCCGATGTCGGTCGCCACTACGTCGCGATCGGCTGCGTCGCGGTGGCGTTGCTGGGCCGCGTGACCGCGCAGGCCGTGCCGCCGTCGCCGAGCAGCGACCCGGCCTTGCGCATCAACTGGAACCCGGTCACCGAAACCTGGCGCAACCTGATGCTGGCGCGCCAGAACATCGTCGTGTTCCGCTCGCTGCTCGGCATTTCGTGGATGTGGTTCTTCGGCGCGGTGTTCCTGTCGCTGTTCCCGGCGTTCGCGAAAGACGTGCTGCACGGCGACGAGCGCGTCGCGTCGTTGCTGCTGGTCGTGTTCTCGATCGGCATCGGCACCGGCTCGCTGCTGTGCGAAATGCTGTCCAAGCGCCACGTCGAGATCGGCATGGTGCCGCTCGGCGCGATCGGCATGAGCGTGTTCGCGATCGATTTGTACTTCGCCTCGCGCGGCCTCGCGCCGTCGACCGGTTTCGGTTTGAGCACGTTCGTCGCCCAGCCAGCGCACTGGCGCGTGATGGCCGATCTGGCGCTGCTGTCGCTGTTCGCCGGGCTGTACAGCGTGCCGATGTACGCGCTGATCCAGCTGCGCTCGCAGCCGAGCCACCGCGCGCGCATCATCGCGGCCAACAACATCCTGAATGCGCTGTTCATGATCGTCAGCGCGCTGATCGTCGGTGCGTTGCTGGCGGCGAACTTCACGATCCCGCAGGTGTTCCTGATCACCGGGCTGCTGAATGCGGTGGTCGCGTTCTACATCTTCATGCTGGTGCCGGAATACTTCCTGCGCTTCGTCGCGTTCATCGTCACAAGGGTCGTCTACCGCTTCAAGGTGCGCGGCGACGCGCACATCCCGACCACCGGCGCGGCCATCCTGGTCTGCAACCACGTCGCCTTCGTCGACCCGGTGCTGCTGATGGCGGCGAGCCCGCGGCCGATCCGCTTCATCATGGACGCCAAGATCTTCGCGACGCCGGTGCTGGGTTGGTTTTTCAAGCTCGCCAAGGCGATCCCGATCACGTCGCAACGCGACAACCCGGCCGTCTACGAGGCCGCCTTCGCGAAGGCGCGCGAGGTGCTGAATGACGGCGAGCTGTTGT
The DNA here is from genome assembly GCA_025351675.1 of Rhizobacter sp. Lineage (GTDB taxonomy): Bacteria > Pseudomonadota > Gammaproteobacteria > Burkholderiales > Burkholderiaceae_C > LMDS01. The sequence continues at coordinate 2,051 of JANXVK010000073.1, read as the reverse complement.
GCATCTTCCCCGAGGGCGGGTTGACCCGCGACGGCGAGCTCGGCGAGTTCAAGGGTGGCGTGATGAAGCTGCTCGAATCGAACCCGGTGCCGGTCGTGCCGTTGGCGCTGCAGAACCTCTGGGGCTCGTACTTCTCGCGCAAGGACGGCGCGGCGATGAGCAAGCCGTTCCGCCGCGGCTGGTTCAGCCCGGTCGGGCTGGTCGCGGGCGACGCGATGCCGCCATCATCCGTCACGCCGGCGGGTCTTCGAGAGAAAGTGGCCGGCCTTCTGGCATCCTGAGCGCCTTTTTGCAGTTCGCGTTTTGTCGTCACCGGAGTAGAGAAGCATGGCCTTGCAGTTGAGCCGCGCGGCAGTCGCGCGCATCGTCCCGTTCGCAGCCTTCATGATCCTGCTGGTCGCGCGCGGCGAGGTGCCGGCGGACGGCTCTTGGGGCATCGACCCGCGCTGGATCTACGGCATCACGGTGCTCGTGGTCGGCGGGCTGCTCGCGTACTTCTGGCGCGAATACGGCGAACTGGTCGCGCAGACGTGGCCGTCGCTCGCCGAGATGGCTCTGGGCGTCGGCGTCGGCCTGATGGTGTTCGCGCTGTGGATCCACCTCGATGCGCCGTGGATGACGATCGGCAGCCCGTCCGCCAGCTTCCTGCCGCTTGATGCGGCCGGCGCGTTGATCTGGCCACTCGTGATCGTGCGCTGGATCGGCGCCGCACTGATCGTGCCGGTGATGGAAGAACTGTTCTGGCGCTCGTTCCTGATGCGCTGGATCCAGAACCCGCAGTTCGAATCGGTCGTGCCGCAGCGGGTCGCGCTGAAGGCGGTTCTGCTGTCGACCTTCGTCTTCGTGCTCGCGCACACGCTGTGGCTGGCCGCGATCATCGCGGGGCTCGCGTACGCGTGGGTCTACGTGCGCACCGGCAAGCTGTGGGTGCCGATCATTGCGCACGCGGTGACCAACGGCGCGCTCGGCGTGTGGGTCGTGATGACCGGGAAATGGGCGTTCTGGTGATGCTGCGCAGGTGACTACGCCGGCTTCGGTTCGCGCGCCAGCCGCTCGTACTCCGAGATCACCTGCGCGCCGAACAGCAGCAGCGCCGCGGCGATCTCCAGGCTGAGCAGCACGACGATCGCGGTCGTCAGCGACCCGTAGACCACGCTGACCTGCGACAGCGTCGCGAAGTACCACACGAGCACGTGGCGCGTGATCTCCCACAGCACCGCCGCCGTCACGCCGCCGATCAGCGCGTGGCTGACGCGCAGGCGGCCAACCGGCATCACGAGGTAGACCGAGGTCAGCACGAAGACCTCGCCGGAGAAGCCGAGCAAGTACAGCAATGCGCCCGACACGCCATGCAGCGACCAGCTGCGGCCGAGGAAGTCGACCCGCTCCTGCCCGATCGCCGTCAGGCTGCCCGCCACCAGCGTGACCAGCAGCATGCCGACGCCGAGCGACAGGATGTACAGGTAAGGCAGCAGCGCCGAGACCATGTAGTGGCGGCGCCGAGCGACCACGCGGTGCAGGAAGATCACCGACATCGCGCTCTCCAGCACCGTGAACGCGAGCGAACTGAAGAACAGCATCGTGATGCCGAGCACCCAGCCGATCAGCCCGCGGTGGTCGAGAAAGTTCGACAGCTCGCGCACGATCGCGCCCGACTGGCCCGGCACCAGCCATTCGAGGTAGCGGCCGAGGGTCGTGAGCAACGCACCCTGATCGATCACATGCGACAGTGCGATCACGATCAGGATCAGCAGCGGCACGATCGACAGCAGCGCGTAGTAGGCCACGGCGCCGGCCAGCAGCAGGCCCTGATTGGCGCGGAACGCCTTCAGCGTCCGCCACGCGAAGCCGGCCGGGTCGCGCAGCACCTGCCGTGCGCGCGACGGCAGCCGGCGCGCGAAGAACATCGTGCTACGCCGCCGGGCCGGGCTCCGAGATCTCGCGCAACACGTCGTCGGTCGGTGCGTTCTGCTTGGTCGCCAAGTCGGCCAGCGCGACGATGCCGACGATCTTGTGATCGCTGTCGAGCACCGCGAGGCGGCGCAGTTGCG
>JANXVK010000029.1 GCA_025351675.1 Rhizobacter sp. | reverse complement strand
CCGGCTCGGCCTGAAGAGCTTCTTCGAAGAGGGCCGCTCGCTCGCACAGATCAGCCACCCGAGCGTGGTCTCGGTGCTGAATTTCTTCCGCGAGAACGAAACCGTCTACATGGTGATGAACTACCTGCAGGGCGACACGCTGCAGGATTTCATCGTCACCGCGCGCGACCTCAAGCGTGACAAGGTGTTCCGCGAGAGCACCATCCGGTCGCTGTTCGACGAGATCCTGCGCGGCTTGCGCATCGTGCATCAGCACAAGATGTTGCACCTGGACATCAAGCCGGCGAACATCTTCATCACCAACGAAAACAAGGCGGTGCTGCTCGACTTCGGCGCCGCGCGCGAAGTGCTGAGCAAAGAGGGCAACTTCATCCGCCCGATGTACACGCCCGGGTTTGCAGCGCCCGAGATGTACCGCCGCGACGGCAGCCTGGGCCCGTGGACCGACATCTACGCGATCGGCGCCTGCATCTACGCTTGCATGCAGGGTTACCCGCCGAACGACGCGCCGCAGCGCATCGAGAAAGACCGGCTGGCGCTGAGCCTGTCGCGCCTTCGCAATGTCTACTCCGACAACCTGATCGAAGTGACCGAATGGTGCATGTCGCTCGACCCGCTGTCGCGCCCGCAGAGCGTGTTCGCGCTGCAGAAAGAGCTCGCGCGTGAAACCGAGCGCCGCTACACCAAGCTCAGCTTCAGCGAACGCCTGAAACTGCAGCTCGAGAATCTGACCACCGGCGTCAAGTCCTGACGATGCGTTTCTCTGTGTACCAGGTCAGCCGCAAGGGCGGCCGCGAGAAGAACGAAGACCGCATGGGCTATTGCTACACGCGCGATGCGGGTCTGTTCGCACTTGCTGACGGCATGGGCGGCCACCCAGAAGGCGAGGTCGCGTCGCAGTTGGCGTTGCAGACGCTCGCGGCGATGTTCCAGCGCGACTGCAAGCCGACCCTGCCCGACCCGCTGCGCTTCCTGCAGGAAGCCATGATCGCCGGCCACCACCAGCTGCTGCGCTATGCGACGCAGAAGGCGCTGATCGACACGCCGCGCACCACCGTCGTCGCCTGCCTGCTGCAAGGCAACGCGGCCTACTGGGCGCATTGCGGCGACTCGCGCTTGTACCTCGTGCGCGGCGAAAAACTGATCGCGCGCACCCGTGACCATTCGTATTCGGAGCTGCAGCAGACCATCAACCAGGTCGTGCCGATGCCCGACCGCTTCAACCGCAACGTGCTGTTCACCTGCTTGGGCAGCCCCGGCAAGCCGGTGATCGACACCGTCGGCCCGCTGCTGCTGCAGGCCGGTGATCGGCTGCTGCTGTGTTCCGACGGCCTGTGGGGCACGGTCGACGACGCAACCATCACCGATCAACTCTCGCGCAACGTCATCTCCGACGCCGTGCCCGAGCTCGTCGAGCAGGCGCTGCGCAACGGCGGGCCGAAGAGCGACAACGTCTCGGTGCTCGCGATGGAGTGGGAGTCGGCCGAAGACAGCGACAGCACCACCGGCATCTCGACCGAGCAGCTCGGCGACGAGGTCTTCGCGTCGACCATTCAGGCCAGCGTGCTCGGCAGCGATGCGCCCGACGAACTCGACGATGCCGAGATCGAGCGCTCGATCCGCGAGATCAACGAAGCGATCCGGCGATCGTCGCAGAAGAAGAGCTGAAAGCGTTCGCTTCATCCGCGTGGACAATACGCGGATGACATTCCAAAGAACCGAATCCCGCGCCGCGGACGCCCTGCGCCCCGTCACCATCACCCGCCACTACACCAAGCACGCCGAGGGCTCGGTGCTGATCGAGTTCGGCGCGACCAAGGTGCTGTGCACCGCGTCGGTCGAAGAGAAGGTGCCGCCGCACAAGCGCGGCTCCGGCGAAGGATGGGTCACCGCCGAGTACGGCATGCTGCCGCGCGCCACGCACACGCGCAGCGATCGCGAGGCCGCGCGCGGCAAGCAGAGCGGGCGCACGCAGGAAATCCAGCGCCTGATCGGCCGCTCGCTGCGTTGCGTGTTCGACCTGAAAGCGCTCGGTGAGCGCACGATCGCGCTCGATTGCGACGTGATCCAGGCCGACGGCGGCACGCGCACGGCGGCGATCACCGGCGCGTTCGTGGCCGCGTACGACGCCGTCAGCTGGCTGCAATCGCAGGGCAAGCTCAGTTCATTGGCAAACGCGTCGCCGATCCGCGAATTCGTCGCGGCGATCTCGGTCGGCATCGTCGACGGCGCGCCGCTGCTCGACCTCGAGTACGTCGAAGACTCTGCCTGCGACACCGACATGAACGTCGTGATGACCGGCGCCGGCGGTTTCGTCGAAGTCCAGGGTACGGCCGAAGGCGCGGCGTTCTCGCGCGACGAGATGGGCACGCTGCTGGGCCTGGCCGACAAGGGCATTCGCGAGCTGATTGCGGCGCAGCGCAAGGCGCTCGGGCTCTGATCCGATGCGGCTCGTTCTCGCGTCGAACAACCAGAAGAAGCTGAGCGAGCTGCAAGCGCTGCTGACGCCGGCCGGTGTCGAGCTGGTCGCGCAGGGCACGCTCGGTGTCGGGGAAGCCGACGAGCCTTTCCATACCTTCATCGAGAACGCGCTGACGAAGGCGCGGCACGCCGCGAAACATGTGAACGGCGCGGCGATCGCTGACGATTCGGGCCTGTGTGTCGATGCGCTCGGTGGCGCACCCGGTGTCTACTCGGCGCATTTCGCCGAGGTTGAGGCGCGTGTCACCGATCGCGAAGCGCATCGCGCAGCGCAGGACGCTGCCAACAACCGTTTGCTGCTCGAACGCCTGTACGGCGTCACCGATCGGCGCGCGCGTTTCATCAGCACGCTCGTCGCGGTTCGCTCGGCCGACGACCCCGAGCCGCTGGTCGCGGTCGGCCGCTGGTTCGGCGAGATTCTGCAGGTGCCCGTTGGCACGGGCGGGTTCGGCTACGACCCGCTGATGTTCATCCCGTCGCTCGGCCGCGCGGTCGCCGAACTGGGCGCCGACGTGAAGAACGCGCACAGCCACCGCGCGATCGCCGCCGCACAGATGCTCGCCCTGATGCGCGAGGCTTGGCACCTTGGCTGAAATGGCGGCCCCAAGGTCGCCTTCGGCGCCCGCCCCCCGAGAGGAACGCGGGCCGCTTGGGGCGGCCCGGCGCTGGCCCGAGGTCGTCTCGAGCGGGACCGAGGTGGCCGCCACCGAACCGGTCGCCGAACGCCTCGCGCGCTACATCCGCAGCGGCACGCTGAGCCTGGCCGCGCTGCCGCCGCTGTCGCTGTATGTGCACCTGCCGTGGTGCCTGAAGAAGTGTCCGTACTGCGACTTCAACTCGCACGAGGCGCGCGGCGAACCTGATCAGTCGCGCTACCTCGACGCGCTCAACGCCGACCTCGAAGCCGCGCTGCCCTTCATCTGGGGCCGCCGCGTTCACACGATCTTCATCGGCGGCGGCACGCCGAGCCTGTTCACGCCGGCGTCGATCGAGCGCCTGATCGGCGACATCCGCGCGCGCCTGCCGCTCGAGCCGATGTGCGAGATCACGCTCGAGGCCAACCCCGGCACGTTCGAGCGCGAGCGCTTCCATGGCTACCGCGCGGCCGGCGTCACGCGCCTGTCGATCGGCGTGCAGAGTTTCGACGATGCCAAGCTCGCCGCGCTCGGTCGCGTGCACGACGCGGCCCAGGCGCGTGCCGCGGTCGAAGAGGCGCGCGCTGCGTTCGAGACGTTCAACATCGACCTGATGTATGCCCTGCCGGGTCAGACGATGCCCGAGTTCGAGGCCGATCTGGCCGCAGCGCTGGCCTTCGCACCGCCGCACCTGTCGGTCTATCACCTGACGCTGGAGCCGAACACGGTGTTCGCGAAGTTCCCACCCGCGCTGCCCGACGACGACACGGCCTTCGAGATGCTCGACCTGATCACTGCACGCACCGCAGCGGCCGGCATGGAACGCTACGAAGTCTCGGCCTTCGCGCGCGCCGGCCACCGCTGCGAGCACAACTGGAACTACTGGCAGTTCGGCGACTACCTCGGCATCGGCGCCGGCGCGCACAGCAAGATTTCGTTCCCGCACCGCGTCGTTCGCCAGACACGGTTCAGGGAGCCGGCGCAGTACATGGCGCGCGCACTCGCCGGTGCGGCGATCGCGAGCGACGAAGAAGTGCCGCGCGACCAACTGCCGTTCGAGTTCATGCTGAACGCGACGCGGCTGCGCGAAGGTTTCGAGCTCGCGCGCTTCACCGAGCGCACCGGCCTGTCGCTCGCCGCCTTGACGCCGGGGCTCGATGCCGCGGAGCGACAAGGCCTGATCGCACGCGACTTCACGCGCGTCTGGCCGACCGAGCGCGGTTTCGATTTTCTGAGCGACCTGCAGGCGCTGTTCCTGCCCTGAGGGCGTCAGGCCGTGAGGCAGGACATCCGGCATCTTCATCCCGCTCACAACCTGTCACGTATTGACAGCGTATGCTGCCCCTTCCATTGTTCCGAGAAGAATGCATGACCAGTACGACCACCCCCAAGCCCAGCGCCTTCATGAAGGCCCTGAAACCCAGCGCGGAACTTGCCGCGGTTGTCGGTCTTGAGCCGTTGCCAAGGACCGACGTCACGAAGCGCCTGTGGGACTACATCAAGGCGAACAACCTTCAGAACCCGGCCAACAAGCGCAACATCCTTTGCGACGCCAAGCTCAGAGCAATCATGGGCAAGGACGAGGTCACGATGTTCGAGATGACCGGCCTCGTCGGAAAGCACCTGAGCCAGGTCTGAGCGAACGCGACCGCGGCAACGCTGCGGGCCATACCCCCTGCAGGCGGAACGCTCACGCCACGTGGGCTTCTCTCGCAGCACCTTGCCGACACACAATCGGCGACGCATCGCCACGGCGATGCGCAGATCGTCGAGTTACACGCGGCACCGCAGAAGGTCAAGACGACAACGGGCGCCGGGCCAAGAGTCTGTTGACGTTGCGCAGAGAACAAGAGGCGGCATGTGGCGAAATGAGTCGCCCCAAAAGTCCCCAAGCAAAAAAAACGGCTTGGAGATCGAAATCTCCAAGCCGTTGATTCATTTCTTGTTTTTATGGTGCGGCTGGCAGGAATCGAACCCACGACCCCTTGGTTCGTAGCCCACCGCGAACGACAGAAACGACCATAAATCAACGACTTAGCGGCGCCCACACACCGCTTTGTGCACGAAAGCGCAGGGGACAGAGAATAGAAGTCGCGCAAAAGTCGCGCAATCAGCGACCGACGCGGGCCGCGAGGCTCGCCGGATAGCGGTCGCCTTCGTCTTGGATGGCTGTGCCCTGCCGATACCAAGGAGGTGGGGGTCTACTCGCCGCTGCTCGTCGCGGTTTCGGGTGCTCGTCACTCGATCGAGCACTGGATCTATGCGCGTACGAGCCGCCAAGCAAAAGGCCGAGCGCCAAAGCGCGGCACATCACTTCTGACTTCGCGTCGGAGAGGACCGCCTACTTCAAGCGAGTAAACCGGAGTACGTCGACGTACTTTTTGCCGGTCTGACTTTCTTGGTGGCGATAGGTGATCGCGACCAAACTCTGAGCTTCCATGGCCCCCACCTTCGCCACCTCATCGGCGAAGGCTTCATACCCGGCGATCGGATCAGGTGGCGTGCCCACGGTTGTCAGACCGCCGTGCGCCATGGTGCCCTGTGCCTCCACCGCTGTCTTCTTGTATGTGAGTTGAGCAAGCATATGTGGCCCTCAACCTGTCCTGGTCAAGTTATTTCGCACACCTCGATAGGTTGTGTGATTGCCGATTGATGCTCGAAGGCATTGGGTGGCAAGTTGCCCAGTTTGGAGTGCAGGCGCGCGCTGTTGTAGAAGC
>JANXVK010000014.1 GCA_025351675.1 Rhizobacter sp. | reverse complement strand
CCGCCCCAGCCCAGCATGTACGCCGACGTGTCGAGGTTGCCGAGCATGGCGAAATAGATCGAGCGCGGCATCGCGTTCAGCCGCACCTTCAGGCCGAGCCGCGCCCACATCGAGACCAGCGTCTTGCAGATCTCCTCGTCGTTGACGTAGCGGTCGTTCGGGCAGTCGAGCGTGAACTCGAAGCCGTCGGGGTAGCCCGCCGAAGTGAGCAGCTTCTTGGCCGCGTCGAGGTCGAACGGCAGGCGCTTCTCGAGCGCAGGGTCGTTGTAGGTGCCCATCGGCGAGACCATCGTCGCGCCGGTCGGTGCGGCCTGGCCGCGCATCAGCTTGGTCTTGATGCTCTCCTCGTCGACCGCCTGGTAGAGCGCCTGGCGCACGCGCTGGTCCTTGAACGGGTTCTTGCCCTTGACGCTGCTGTATAGCAGTTCGTCGCGGCCCTGGTCCATGCCGATGAAGATGACGCGATTCTCGGGACCGTCGACCACTTTCACGCCGGCGGTGTTGCGCAGGCGCGGCGTGTCGGTCGGGGGCGGGTCGAGCACCAGATCGAGCTCGCCCGAGATCAGCGCCGCGACGCGGGTCGAGTTGCTCTTGATCGGGGTGTAGATCACGTCCTGCACATTGCCCTCGGGTTTGCCCCACCACGCGGGATTGCGTTTGTAGACGGTCTTCACATCGGGCTGGCGTGAGACGACCATGAACGGGCCGGTGCCGTTGGCGTTCATCGCGGCATAGCTCTGCTCACCGGCGTTGAAGTCCTGGGTCTTGGTGGCGTTGTTCTTCTCGGTCCACGCCTTGCTCATGATGACGATCGCGTTGGCGTGCTCCAGGAAGATCGGGTTGACCTCCTTCAGGTTGAACTCGACCGTCAGGTTGTCGACCTTCTTCGGCTCGCCCATCGCATTGGCGTAGACCTTGATGTCGGAGCTCGGCTGCGCCGCCCGCTTGTACGAAAAGACCACGTCGTCGGCCGTGAACGGTGTGCCGTCGTGAAACTTGACGTTCGGCCGCAGCTTGAAGCGCCACGTCAGCGGGCCGGTCTGCTGCCACTCGGTGGCAAGCTGCGGCACGATGCCCAGTTGCTTGTCGCGGCCGGTCAGGTACTCGTAGACTTGGCTGTTCAATGAGTTGGTCAGCGACTCGTTGCGCGAGTACGGGTCGAGCGTCTGCAGGTCGCCCTGCGAGGCCCAGCGCAGCGTCTGCGCCTGCGCGGTGACTGCACCGAAGCCCAAGCCCAGCGCGGCAGCGGCGATGATCGCCACTGAAGAAGCGTGTTTCATCTCTCTTGCTCCGGCAATTTGGAAAACCGGCAGTTTAGGGCCGGCACCCTGCACGGCAGGGGCAGGGAAAACCTGAGCGCCGCGTCTGGTGCCGGCGAGCAAGTTTCAGGCCGACCCGGCCGGCTGCGGCGCGTAGCCCTCCTGCGCGAGCGCCGCAGCGAAGGCCTGCGCGTTGCGCGCGGAGCCGATCCGCACGCGCTGCGCGGGCAGGTCGATCTCGACGGTCGCGGCCGGGTCGACCTGCTGCACGGTGCGGGTGACGGTCTTGACGCAATGGCCACAGGTCATCGTCGGCAAGGTGAGTTCGATCATGGCTGGCTCCCGGTTCATGGCAGTGGGGCCAGTATCGACCTTGCCACGATGTCAAGGTCAAGCGGTGGGGACAATCGGAGCGCGCTTGACCTTCCCATCATGGCAAGGTCCATGCTCCGAGCATGAACACCACGACTGCCCCATCCCCCACTTTGCCCTCGTCCGCGCTGCCAACCGTCTTGCGGATCGACGGCATGACCTGCGCGTCGTGCAGCGCCCGCGTCGAGCGCGCGCTGCTGAAGGTGCCGGGCGTGCTCCGCGCGTCGGTGAACCTGGCCACCGAGCACGCGGAGGTGATCGGCGACGCGAGCGCGGCGGCATTGCAGCGCGCGGTGCATGACGCCGGCTACGAGGCGCACGACTTGCCGGCGGCCGAACCCGAGGCGCCGCCACCGCTCGCCAGCGCATGGCCGGTGATCGCGGCGGCGCTGCTCTCGGCGCCGTTGCTGCTGCCGATGCTCGTGGCGCCCTTCGTCGCCGACGCGCACGGCTGGATGCTGAGCGGCTGGCTGCAACTCGCACTCGCCACGCCGGTTCAATTCGTGCTCGGCGCGCGCTTCTACCGCGCCGGCTGGCACGCGCTGCGCAGCGGCAGCGCGAACATGGACGTGCTGGTCGCGCTCGGCACCTCGGCCGCCTGGGGCCTGAGCCTGGTTCAGCTGTTGCGCGATCACGGAACGGCGCACCTGTACTTCGAGTCGGCCGCGGTCGTGATCACGCTGGTGCTGCTCGGCAAGTGGCTGGAGGCGCGCGCGAAGCGCCAGACCACCGATGCGATCCGCGCGCTCAACGCGCTGCGCCCCGCGACCGCGCGGGTGCGGCGCGACGGCGCGGAGCACGAGGTGGCGATCGCCGCGCTGCGCGTCGGCGACACCGTCGTCGTGCGCCCCGGCGAACGCCTGCCGGCCGACGGCACGGTACTCGAAGGCGCGAGCCACGTCGACGAATCGCTGCTGACCGGCGAGAGCCTGCCACTGCCGAAGCAGCCGGGCGATGCCGTGACCGGCGGCGCGGTCAACGGCGAGGGGCTGCTGGTCGTGCGCGCGACGGCCGTCGGCGCCGAGTCGGCACTTGCGCGCATCGTGCGGCTGGTCGAGAGCGCACAGGCGGGCAAGGCGCCGATTCAGCGGCTCGTCGACCGGGTCAGCGCGGTGTTCGTTCCGGTGGTGGTGGGCCTCGCGCTGATCACGCTGCTCGGCTGGGGCCTCGCGACCGGCGACTGGTCGGCCGGGCTCATCAACGCCGTCTCGGTGCTGGTGATCGCCTGCCCCTGTGCACTCGGCCTCGCGACGCCGGCCGCGATCATGGTCGGCACCGGCGCCGCGGCGCGCCTGGGCATCCTGATCAAGGACGCGCAGGCGTTGGAACTCGCGCACGGGCTGCGCAGCATCGCGTTCGACAAGACCGGCACGCTGACCGAGGGCCGGCCGACGCTGATCGACGCGCTGCCGGTGCCCGGCTCGGGTTTGACGCGCGCGGCGCTGATCGAACTCGCGGCGAGCCTGCAGGCCGGCAGCGAGCACCCGCTGGCGCGCGCGGTGCTGGCGGCCGCCACGGCGCCGGTCTTGCCGGCGCGAGACCTGCACGCCCTGCCCGGCCGCGGGCTGGCCGGGCGCGTCGGCGAGCGTTCGCTGCAGCTCGGCAGCGCGCGGTTGATGCGCGAGCTCGGCATCGACGCTGCCGCGCTCGATGCGCAGGCCGCGCCGTTTCAGGCCGAGGGGCGCGCAGTGTCGTGGCTCGCTGATCTCGGCAACGACGACAGCACCGCGCAGCTGCTCGGCATGTTCGCGTTCGGCGACGCGATCAAGCCCGGCGCACCAGCGGCACTCGCCGAGCTCAAGCACCTCGGCCTGCGCACGCTGATGCTCAGCGGCGATTCGCGCGCCGCGGCCGATGCTGTCGGCCGCGCGCTCGGCATCGACGACGTGCGCGCCGAGGTCCTGCCCGGCGACAAGGCCGCGGTGATCGGGTCGCTGAAGGCGCACGGCGCGGTGGCGATGGTCGGCGACGGCATCAACGACGCGCCGGCGCTGGCCGCGGCCGATGTCGGCATCGCGATGGCCGCCGGCCTGCCCGGCCAGGGCGGCGGCAGCGATGTCGCGATGCAGGCCGCCGGCATCACGCTGCTGCGCGGCGATCTGGCGCTGGTCGCGCGCGCGATTGCGATCTCGCGCCTGACCCACGCGAAGATCCGCCAGAACCTGTTCTGGGCCTTCGCGTACAACGTGATCGGTATTCCGCTGGCGATGCTCGGGCTGCTCAGCCCGGTGGTGGCCGGCGCGGCCATGGCGGCCTCCAGCGTCAGCGTGCTCGGCAATGCACTGCTGCTGCGGCGCGCGATCGAGAAGGCAGCGAAAGCATGAACATCGGCGAAGCCTCGAAACAGTCGAGCGTTTCGGCGAAGATGATCCGCCACTACGAGCGCCTCGGCCTGCTGCCAAAGGTGACGCGCAGCGTTGGCGGCTACCGGCAGTACGACGACGCCGCGCTGCACTCGCTGCGCTTCATCCGCCGCGCACGCGACCTCGGCTTCGGCACCGGCGAGATCGCCAACCTGCTCGCGCTGTGGCGCAACCGCAAGCGCGCCAGCGGTCAGGTCAAGCGCATCGCGCTCGAACACGCGGCCGATCTGCAGCGCCGCATCGAGGCGATGCAGGCGATGCAGCGCACGCTCGAACATCTCGCCCATTGCTGCGCCGGCGACGCGCGGCCCGATTGCCCGATCCTCGACGACCTGGCAGGCGGGCACGCCTCAACGAACCGTCAAACCAGCATGACGAGTTCGCTGTAGGGCGCGAGCGCGGCGTCCGCGGTCAGCGAGCACGTCGTCGGGCAAGGGTGCATCGAAATAGGCCGCGATCTTCACCCTGCCCTTGAGCGCACCGAACGTGACGAGCCGCTTCGGCACGGCCAGCCGGGTGATGCGCACCAAGGGCTTGCCGTTGCGGTTGACAACCACGTCTTCGCCGGCCGCCGCGCGATCGACCAGTTGCGACAGCCGCGTCTTCGCGTCGTAGATGTTCACGCTTTCCATTGTTGGTCCCCGCTCAAAACAGACCAAGTCCAGTCTGATTTATCGATGGGCAAGGCACGGTCGGTGCGACACCCGGCCGTCGGAAACAAGAAAGCCGCTGGATCGCAGCGGCTCTCGGTGGCGTCAGGGCGCGTTCAGCGAAAACGCGCTTGCGGCACCGTCCGCAGTTCGCCCGGCAGCGACGCGAAGTACTTTGCGAGCGTCTTCGCCTCGGCGTGCGTCAACAAGCGCGACATGCCCGTCATGATCGCGTTGTTGCGGCCGACCTGCGGGTTCTTGTCGGTCTGGTACTCGCGCAGCGCAACGTAGAGGTAGTCGTCGTGCTGGCCGGCGAGCTTCGGGTAGCTCGGGTCGATCGGCGCGCTGAAGTTGGCGCCGTGGCACGACGCGCAGTTACCCTTGGCGAGCAGCGCGGCGATGTTCGCGGGAACGGCCGGCGGCTGCGCCGGGACCGGATCGACCTTCACTTCGGTGGCGTAGAACGCGGCCAGATCGGCCATGTCCTGCTCGCTCAGCGAGGCGGCGATGCCGCGCATCGTCGGGTGCTTGCGGTCGCCCTTCTTGTACTGCGTCAGCGCCGAGACGATGTACTTCGCGTTCTGGCCCGCGATCATCGGCACGCGGTAGATCTCGGGAAAGCTCGCCTTGTAGTCGGGGATGCCGTGGCAGCCGATGCACATCACGGCTTTCTTCTCGCCCGCCTTCGCATCGCCGGCCGTCGCGCCCTGCGCGGCGGCGTTCAGCGACAGGCCCAGCGTGGCGACGAGGGCCACCAGCGCGTTCATCGAACGGACGATATTTTTCATGGTTCCAGCAAGCGGTGTTTTCGGTTCAGAAAAAGATTATAGGGGTCACCTTATACTGACCCGACACCCAGCAACCACACCTGCGCGGCCCCGCTGCCACCCACCCGCAATGAAGTTCCAAGGCTCCGAAAACTACGTCGCCACGCCCGACCTGATGCTGGCGGTGAACGCCGCGGCGACGCTGAAACGGCCGCTGCTGGTCAAGGGCGAACCCGGCACCGGCAAGACGATGCTGGCCGAGGAGGTGGCGCAGGCCTTGAACATGCCGCTGCTGCAGTGGCACATCAAGTCGACCACGAAAGCGCAGCAGGGCCTGTACGAATACGACGCGGTGAGCCGGCTGCGCGACAGCCAGCTCTCGGGCGTCGAAGGTAGCGAGAAGGTCAAGGACATCCACAACTACATCGTCAAGGGCGTGTTGTGGCAGGCCTTCACGGCCGAGCAGCCGGTGGTGCTGCTGATCGACGAGATCGACAAGGCCGACATCGAGTTCCCGAACGACCTGCTGCGCGAGATCGACCGGATGGAGTTCTACGTCTACGAGACGCGCGAGCTCGTCAAGGCCAGGCACCGGCCGCTGGTGTTCATCACCTCGAACAACGAAAAGGAACTGCCGGATGCATTTTTGCGCCGCTGCTTCTTCCACTACATCAAGTTCCCCGATGCCGAGACGATGAAGCAGATCATCGACGTGCACTTCCCCGGCCTGAAAAAAGAGCTGCTGACAGCGGCGATGAAGACCTTTTACGACGTGCGCAATCTGCCAGGACTGAAAAAGAAACCGTCCACAAGCGAGCTGCTCGACTGGCTCAAGCTGCTGGTGGCCGAAGACATCCCCCTCGAAGCCCTGCAAAGCAGGGACGACAAGGTCGCGGTGCCGCCCCTGGTGGGCGCCCTGCTCAAGAACGAGCAGGATGTGACGCTGTTCGAGAAGCTCGTGTTCATGCAGCGCCACAACCGCTGACGGCCCGGATGCTGGCGGAGAAGTGATGCGCAAACCCGAGCCGG
>JANXVK010000669.1 GCA_025351675.1 Rhizobacter sp. | reverse complement strand
GTCAGATCGCGCGCTGGTTGACGCGTGCCGTCAGTTCGGTCGCGCTCTCGCGCCGTTCGCTGTAGCGGTCGACGAGGTACGGCGCCACGTCGCGGGTCAGCAGCGTGAACTTGACGAGCTCTTCCATCACGTCGACGACGCGTTCGTAGAAGGCCGACGGTTTCATGCGCCCGGCCGCGTCGAACTCTTGGTACGCCTTCGCGACCGACGACTGGTTCGGGATCGTGATCATGCGCATCCAGCGCCCGAGGATGCGCATCTGGTTGACCGCGTTGAACGACTGCGAGCCGCCCGAGACGGCCATCACCGCGAGTGTCTTGCCCTGCGTCGGCCGCACCGCACCGAGGCTCAGCGGAATCCAGTCGATCTGCGCTTTCATGATGCCGGTCATCGCGCCGTGGCGCTCGGGCGAGGTCCAGACCATGCCCTCGGCCCATGCGGCGGCTTCGCGCAGCTCCTGCACCTTGGCATGCGTTTCGGGTGCCGCGTCGGGTAGCGGCAGGCCGGCAGGATCGAAGATGCGCACCTCGCCGCCCATCGCGACCAGCAGGCGCGCGGCTTCGAGGGTCAGCAGCTTGCTGTACGACCGCTCGCGCAGCGAACCGTAGAGCAGCAGGAAGCGCGGTGCATGGGTCGAGCGGGTGGCGCCGCTCAGGCGCGTCCCGTTCGGCTTGTCGAACAGCGTCGCATCGACGTTGGGCAGGCTCAGGTCAAGAAGCGACACGGCGGCTGTTCCTTGTGGTCAATGCGGCGTCGACGACGCGCTCGCCGTCCTCCTTCGTGAATGCGGTGCGCTGCGGCGACTGCAGGATCTCGAGCACCACCTCCGACGGTCTGCACAAGCGCGTGCCGAGCGGCGTGGCGACGATCGGCCGGTTCATCAGGATCGGGTGCGCGACGATGAAGTCGATCAGCTGGTCGTCGCTCAGCGCCGGGTCGTCGAGCCCGAGCTCGTCGTACGGCGTGCCGTTGCGACGCAGCAGCGCGCGCACCGGCATGCCGAGCGCGGCAACAAGTTCGACGAGCTTCGCGCGGCCCGGCGGGGTCGTCAGGTACTCGACGACGACGGGCTCGACGCCGCTGTTGCGGATCAGCGCCAACGTGTTACGCGAGCTGCCGCAAGCGGGGTTGTGGTGGATCGTGATGGTGGCGTCAGTCATGGTCGGGCGAGTGGTCAAGCAGGCGGTGGACGAGCAGGCCGATGAATGCGCCGGCGAGTTGCGCGATGACGAAAGCCGGCACGCTCGCCGGCGCGATGCCGGCGAAGCTGTCGCTGAACATGCGGCCGAACGCGGCGGCGGGGTTCGCGAACGAGGTCGACGCGGTAAACCAGTAGGCCGCACCGATCCATGCGGCGACCATCGCAGGCGCGCGGGCGGTTGGGGCGCGCAGGATCACCACCACCAGGCCGGCGGTCGCGACGATCTCGGCGATCCACTGGCCGGCGCCGCTGCGCACGTGGGTGGAGAACTGCAGCAGGGTCAGATCGAACATCGCATGCGCGAGCCATGCGCCGAGCATCGCGCCGACGAGTTGAGCGCCGATGTACGGCAGCAGCGCCGCCTTCGGCAACGCGCCGCGCACCGCCATCACGAGGCTGACGGCCGGGTTGAAGTGGGCACCGCTGACCGGCCCGAGCATTTCGATCAGCACGTACAGGCCGCCGACCGTCGCGAGCGCGTTCGCCAGCAGCGCGATCGCGGTGTTGCCGCCCGACAGGCGCTCGGCCATGATGCCGGAGCCGATCACGACCATGAGCAGCGCAAGCGTGCCGAGCGCTTCGGCCAGAATCCGCGCGGCGAGCGATGGCGCGCGTGGTGCGACGGCTGCAGCCAGCATCGCTCAGCAGCAGGCGCTGGCGCCGGCCCCTGTCACGAGGCAGGCCTCGCCCTGGCAGCAATGCGCGGTGAGGTAGGCGAGCACGCCATTCATCTGCGCGTACGCGGCCCGGTAGATCAGGTTGCGGCCGTCGCGCTGCTGCGAGACGAGGCCGGCGTTCGTCAGTTCCTTCAGGTGAAACGACAGCGTGGTCGCGGCCAGGCCGAGCTCTTCGCTGAGCGCACCCGGCGTCAGGCCCATCGGGCCGGCGACGACCAAGGTGCGGAACACGCGCAGCCGGCTCGGCTGGGCGAGCGCGGCGAGTGCCTTGACGACGTCATGTTCTTCCATGATTCAATAATGATTGAATCATTGAATCGTGTCAAGCCGGAGACGTCACCCCGGCCAGTTCAGCGCCAGCCCCGGCACCGGCCAGTCGTCAATCGCGATCAACCGGCCGCTGCCCGAGAGCGTGACATACGCGGTGCGCATGTCCGGTCCGCCGAAGCAGAGGTTGGTGACGAAGCGATCGGGCAGCGGCACGTGGCTCGCCGTGCGGCCGTCGGCCGAGACGATGCTGATGCCGCCGTGCATCAGCGTGGCCACGCACAGGTTGCCGTTCGCGTCGACCGCCATCGAGTCGAAGCGCTGCCAGTGGTCGCCCGGCGACGCGCAAATCATCTTCGCGCCCTGCGGCGAGGGCCAGGTGTCTTTGCGGACCTGCCCCGGCGCGCTGATGTCGAACGACCAGACGCGCGCGCCCTCGGTCTCGGCGTAATACAGCGTGTTGCCGTCGGGCGAGAGCGCGATGCCGTTCGGTGTCATGACCGTG
>JANXVK010000668.1 GCA_025351675.1 Rhizobacter sp. | reverse complement strand
CCGTCGGCCCGCTGGCCGGCGTGCCGTGGGGCTGCAAGGACCTGATTTGCACCGCGGGCGTGAAGACGGTGTCGGGCTCTGCGGCCTATGCCGACTTCGTGCCCGACGAGGATGACATTGTTGTCGAGCGGATGCGAGACGCTGGGGCGGTCATGCTCGGCAAAACCAACGTGCCCGAGTTTGGCTACAGCGGAGTCGGTCACAACCCGGTGTTTCCGACGACCCGCAATCCATGGAATACGGACCTGACCTCCGGCGGCTCCAGCGCCGGCTCGGGTGCCGCAGTGGCCAGCGGCATGGGGCCGGTCACCATAGGCAGCGATGGGGGCGGATCGGTGCGCATCCCGGCCAGCTTTTGCGGCCTGTATGCGCTGAAGCCGTCGATGGGCCGTGTGCCGCTCTACCCAGGTGTCAAGGATGAGCGTTACCCGGGTGTTTCGAGTTGGGAAGCTTTGGAGCACATCGGGCCGATGAGCCGCACCGTGGCCGACAGCGCTTTGATGCTGTCCGTGATCGCCGGACCTGACAGCCGCGACAACCGATCACTGCCGCGTGAGCAAGGGTTCGACTGGCTGGCCTCTCTGAAGGGAGACCTCAAGGGCCTTCGAGTCGCGTACAGCCCCGACCTGGGTTACGCGAAGGTGGACAAGCGCGTGCGCGACATCGTGGCCCGTGCGGTCAACGTGTTCGAACGCGACTTGGGATGCATCGTCGAAGAGGCCAGCCCCGGCTGGGACAATCCGTATGGCGCCTTCTGGGCGCTTTTGGCGGGCGAGACTGACCTGAAAGGCATGCGCGCGATGGAGCGGCGGCTGGGCGACAGGATGACGCCGCACCTGCGCGAATTCCTGAAGACCGAGTGGACCGCCGAACAGCTCACCGATGCGGTGATGGCCCGCAAGGCGGTGAACAACAGAATGTGGCGCTTCATGCGCAACTACGACTTGCTATTGACGCCGACCTTGGCGGTGCCGCCATTTGAGGTGGGCATTCAGGGACCAACCCTGATCGACGGATTCGAAGTCGAACCCTTCGAGTGGTTGCACTTCACCTATCCATTGAACTTCACCGGGCAGCCCGCCGCATCGATTCCCGCGGGGTGGACCGAAGACGGGCTTCCCGTGGGGCTGCAGATCATCGGACGGCATCTCGACGACGCCACCGTGCTCAGGGCGTCGGCCTGTTTTGAAGCGGCACAGCCGTGGAAAGACCGCTGGCCGCCGATGCTCAAGACCATGGGCCCTCGCTGAGAAGGACGCGACCAATGAGTGGACTCAGCGGACTCAACAAATCGCCTCACGGCGTGGTGATCGGCTTGATGCAATTGCAGTTGCCGGTGGTGGTTACACCGGCGCAACTGGCGACCCAGGCGCAACGCATCGTTCAGATGATGGGCAAGGCCCGGCGCAACAACCCGGGTATGGACCTGCTCGTATTGCCAGAGTACGCGCTGCACGGCCTGTCGATGAGTACCGAACCGGCACTGATGTGCCGAATGGACGGTCCCGAGGTTGCCGCGTTCAAGGCGGCGTGCATCGAGCACCGGCTTTGGGCCTGCTTCTCGCTCATGGAGTTCAACCCGAACGGCAACCCCTACAACACCGGGATAGTCATCGACGACCAAGGCGCTGTCGCGCTCTACTACCGCAAGTTGCACCCGTGGGTGCCGGTCGAGGCTTGGGAGCCCGGCAATCTGGGCATCCCGGTGATCGACGGGCCGCGCGGCTGCAGGCTCGCCCTGATCATCTGCCACGATGGCATGTTCCCGGAAATGGCCCGCGAGTGCGCCTACAAGGGTGCCGAGATCATGCTGCGGACGGCCGGTTACACCGCACCAATACGCCACAGTTGGCAGATCACCAACCAAGCCAACGCCTTTCAGAACCTCATGGTCACTGCGAGTGTGTGCCTGTGTGGCAGCGACGGAACATTCGACTCGATGGGCGAGGCCATGTTCTGCAACTTCGATGGCACGGTCATGGCTCAAGGAGGGGGCCGCGCGGACGAGATCATCAGCTGCGAAGTGCGCCCTGATCTGGTTCGGGAAGCCCGCATCCACTGGGCGGTGGAAAACAACCTCTATCAGCTCGGACACCGCGGCTACAGCGCCGTCAAGGGCGGGGCGACCGACTGCCCCTACACCTACATGCGGGATCTTGTCGATGGCCGCTACCGGCTGCCTTGGGAGGATCAGGTCGTGCACACCGACGGCACATCCTGCGGCTTCCCGGCCCCGACGCGCCTGCACAACGCCGGCAACACCTGACCAACGCCAACCGGGAGTGACATCGCAGGTCAGATCGCGAGCGGCTCGAAACCAAAAATTCGAACCCTCCGATCTCGGCCGACATCAGCGGCCAGCCCATCACGACACGCAGGTTTCTGGCATCGACTCTTCGAATCGGCCCGGCGGCCGATCTTCTGCTCATTGAAACCGGCCGAGCGATCAGGTCTCGATCCGCGATCAC
>JANXVK010000657.1 GCA_025351675.1 Rhizobacter sp. | reverse complement strand
CCATGGGCACCAGCGCGCGCAGCAGCACCAGCGGCGCGCTGTGGTCCTCGAGCAGGTAGACCTGCAGCCCGTTGGGCAGGGTGATCACCTCGGGCTGTTTGATCGCGAACTCGAGCGGTGCGGGCACGATGGCCAACGGGTCGACCGCGAGCGCAGCCGGGAAGACGACCGTGGCCGGATGGAACACTGAGCCGTTGTGCACATCGTCCTGCTCGGCGAAGTGCGAGGCTGCGGCGTTCGCGATCGCGGCCACGAGCGGGCTGCTGCCGCGGCGGTGGATCAGGATTTCACTCGGACCACCCTGCGGCCCCATCGCCTCGATGAAGCGCGCGATCGACTCGACCGGCCGCGCGCCCTTGCCCGCGAGCGCGGACGCGAACCAGTCGAGGAACAGGTCTTCGGTGCGGCGGATCACGTCGCCGGGGATGGCGTCGAAGCGCAGGCCGGCGGCGAAGTCGGCGAGGGCCTGGGTCGGATCAAGGTCGTTCAAGAAATTCTCCTGTTCAGATCGCCGCAGCTGCGCGCAGCCGTGCGACGTCGCTCTGTGCGTAGCCGAGTTCGGCAAGGATCGCGTCGGCGTGCTCGCCGAGCGCCGGCACCGCGTCCATGCGCGGCGCGAAGCTGGCCGGCATGCCGGGCGGCAGCAGTGCGGGGATCGGTCCGGCCGGCGTTGCGACCGACACCCAGCGCTCGCGCGCGCGCAACTGTGCATGCGCCCATACGTCGGCCATCGTGCTGACGTTGGCGTTCGCGATCTGCGCGTCTTCGAGCCGTGCGACGACCTGCTCGACATCGAGCGCCGCGAAGGCCGCGGTGATAAGCGCCTGCAGCGCCGGCTTGTTCGCAACGCGCAGCGCGTTCGCGTTAAAGCGTTCGTCGCTCGCCAGCTCGGGGCGGCGCAGCACCTTGCGGCAGAACACGCTCCATTCGCGTTCGTTCTGCAGCCCGAGCATCACGATGCGGCCGTCGCCGGCGGTGAACGGGCCATACGGGTAGATCGTCGCGTGCGACGCGCCGGCGCGCGGCGGCGCTGAAGCGCCCTCGAACGCGTAGTACATCGGATAGCTCATCCACTCGACCATGCTCTCCAGCATCGACACGTCGAGGCGGCAGCCGTGGCCTGTCTTGCCGCGCTGGATCAGCGCCGCGAGGATGTTCGAGTACGCGTACATGCCGGCGGCGATGTCGGCGATCGAGCAGCCGGCCTTCGCCGGCTCGTCGGGTGAGCCGGTGATGGACAGGAAACCGGCCTCGCTCTGGATCAGCAGGTCGTAGGCCTTCTTGTCGCGGTACGGGCCGGGGTTTTGCGGGTCGTCACCATAGCCCGAGATGTCGCAGACGATGAGCGCCGGGTGCTTGTCTTTCAGCGCCTCGTAACCGAGACCGAGCCGGGCGGCAGCGCCGGGTGCCAGGTTCTGCACCAGCACGTCGGCGTTGGCGAGCAGCTTGCCGAGCACCTGGGGCGCTTCGGCATGCTTCAGGTCGAGCGTCAGGCTTTCCTTCGAGCGATTGGTCCAGACGAAGTGCGAGGCCTGGCCGTGGACACGCGTGTCGTAGGCGCGCGCGAAATCGCCAACGCCGGGGCGTTCGATCTTGATGACGCGGGCGCCGAGGTCGGCGAGCTGGCGCGTGCAGAACGGCGCCGCGATCGCGTGTTCCAAAGTGACGACGGTGATGCCTTCGAGTGGGCGCATCAGTCGGCCCTCAAAAGGAACGCGGCAGGCCGAGGATGTGCTCGGCCACGTAGCTCAGGATCAGGTTCGTCGAGATCGGCGCGACCTGATACAGCCGCGTCTCGCGGAACTTGCGCTCGACGTCGTATTCGTTCGCGAACCCGAAGCCGCCGTGGAACTGGATGCAAGCGTTCGCCGCCTCCCAGCTCGCCTTCGCCGCGAGGTACTTCGCCATGTTGGCCTGCGCACCGCAGGGCTGGTTCGCGTCGAACAGGTCGCACGCCTGCCAGCGCATCAGGTCGGCGGCCTCGACCTCGATGTAGCTCTCGGCGATCGGGAACTGCACGCCCTGGTTCTGGCCGATCGGCCGGCCGAACACGACGCGCTCGCCGACGTACTTGGTGACGCGGTCGATGAACCAGTGGCCGTCGCCGATGCACTCGGCGGCGATCAGCGTGCGCTCGGCATTCAGGCCGTCGAGGATGTACTTGAAGCCCTTGCCTTCTTCGCCGATCAGGTTCTCGGCCGGGATTTCGAGGTTCTCGAAGAACAGCTCGTTGGTCTCGTGGTTCACCATGTTGGCGATCGGCCGCACCGTCATGCCGCTCTTCTCGGCCTGGCGCAGGTCGACCATGAAGATCGACATGCCCTCGGACTTCTTCTTCACGTCGGCCAGCGGCGTGGTGCGCGCCAGCAGGATCATCCACTCCGAATGCTGGATGCGCGAGATCCAGACCTTCTGGCCGTTGATGACGTAGTTGTCGCCGCGCTTCACCGCGGTCGTCTTGATCTTCGTCGTGTCGGTGCCGGTGCTCGGCTCGGTCACGCCCATCGACTGCAGGCGCCATTCGCCACTCGCGATCTTCGGCAGGTACAAGTCCTTCTGCGCTTTGCTGCCGTGGCGCAACAGCGTGCCCATGTTGTACATCTGGCCGTGGCAGGCGCCGGAGTTGCCGCCCGAGCGGTTGATCTCTTCCATCACGACGCTGGCCTCGCCCAAGCCCAAGCCCGAGCCGCCGTACTCGGTCGGGATCATCGCGGCGAGCCAGCCCGCTTTGGTGAGCGCGTCGACGAAGGCTTCGGGGTAGCCACGCGCCGTGTCGATCTTGCGGTGGTATTCGTCGGGGAACTCAGCGCAGAGCTGGCGCACGGCGTCGCGGATGTCTTGGTGCTTGTCGGGGGCAGTGGTGATCATGATTCGTCTCGAAAGGTTCAAGCCAGTTCGGCGCGCGCGTGCATCGCCAGGTGGCCTCGGTGGTTGCGCGCCCAGAGCGACACATGGCCGTCCGCGTCGCGCTTGCCACACAGCGCCAACGGGTGGGTGTCGAACAGCGGGCTCGCGGCCTTGAACGCGAACCCGCGCAGGCGCGCATCGGGCAGCTCGCGCCGCACCAGATCGACCAGCAGCGTGGCGATCAGCGGGCCGTGCACGATCAGGCCGGGATAGCCCTCGACCTCGGTCACGTAGGGGCGGTCGTAGTGGATGCGGTGGCCATTGAACGTGAGCGCCGAGTAGCGGAACAGCAGCACCGGGTCGGGCACGATCTCGCGCTTGAAGTCTTCGTCGGTGGCGGCCATCGCCGGCACCGGCGGCACCGCGCCCACCTGCGGGTTGCCGCGGTAGACGATGTCGTGCTCCTCGGTCAGCGCCACACCCTGCGCGTTACTGATCTCGTGGCGCACGGTGACGAACACCAGCGCGCCGCTGCGCCCCTCCTTCGCGTCGACCTTGGTGATCGTCGAGCGCCGCTCGACCTCGTCACCCACGCGCAGATCGTGATGGAGTTCGAGCCGGCCACCGGCCCACATGCGACGCGGCAGCGGCACCGGCGGCAGGAAGCCGCCGCGGTTCGGGTGGCCGTCGACACCGATCTCGCGCTGCGGCGCCCGGGGCAAGAAGTACAACCAGTGCGCGAGCGGCGGCAGCGGCGTGCCGAGGTGCGGCTCGGGGTCGTCGACGCGGTCGAGCGTGGCCGAGAGGCCCGCCAGCGGCGCGGCGGTGAGGGTGTCGCGGCGACTTTCGCTGCGACCTGTCCAGTCGCGCAGGGCGCCGAGAACTGAGGGGGAGGCGGGATCGGTCACGGATCGCTCGGGTTGAAGAACAAGCAAGCCCGGATTTCGGGCAGGCTCTGAGCTTGCACCTTCGCGCGCGCCGCGGCAATTCGTGATTCGGCAAGCCGGCGTTCGGGTCCGGACAACTTCTCGGGTCGAACCCGGTGTTCGAGAAATACGAATTGCCGGCAGCGCCGGCCGAAACTAGATTCCATCCTTTTCAGACCCCAAGCGTATGCGACTG
Source organism: Rhizobacter sp. (assembly GCA_025351675.1). Lineage (GTDB taxonomy): Bacteria > Pseudomonadota > Gammaproteobacteria > Burkholderiales > Burkholderiaceae_C > LMDS01. The sequence goes on along the minus strand of JANXVK010000657.1, from coordinate 5,451 downwards.
ACCGACAAGGTGGCGATCGTGACCGGCGCCGCCAGCGGCTTCGGTGCCGAGATCGCGCGCCTGTTCGCGAGCGAAGGCGCGATGGTCGCGGTGGCCGACATGAACCGCGCCGGCGCGCACGCCGTGGCTGCCCAGATCGGCTCGGCCGCGCTCGCGTTCGAGTGCGACGTGACCCAGCGCGCCGATGTCGACGCGCTCGTCGCCGCCTGCCTGCGCGAGTTCGGCGTGCCCGACATCGTCGTCAACGGCGCCGTGTCGGCGCACCGCCCCCAGCCGCTGCTGGCGGTCGACGAGGCGCACTTCGACGATCTGTTCGAGGTCAACGTCAAGTCGCTGTTCCACCTGGTGCACGCCGTCGTGCCCCTGATGCGCGTGCGGCGCAGCGGCGTGATCCTGAATATCGGCTCGACCGCCAGCCGGCGCCCGCGCCCGGGGCTGACTTGGTACAGCGCCTCCCAAGGCGCGGCCAGCCTGCTGGCCCGATCGCTCGCGGTCGAACTCGGCGGCGACAACATCCGCGTCAACGTGATCTCGCCGATGACGGGCGACTCCGGCCTGCGCGGCGACTTCGTGGGCACGCACTACACGCCCGAAGACCGCGCCCGACTCGTCGCGACCATCCCGCTCGGCCGGCTCGCCCGCCCGCACGACGTGGCCGCCGCCGCGCTCTGGCTCGCCAGCGAGGAAGCCGGCTGCATCACCGGTATCGAGTTGCCGGTCGATGGCGGGCGCAGCGTCTAGACCCCGGCTTGGCGGCACACTCGTCCACCCTTCCAACTTTTCTTCTGCAAGGAACCCAGCACATGCAACAGCACTTCATCGGCGGCCAATGGGTCGCCTCCGCCAGCGGTGAAACCCTGCCGGTCATCGACCCGAGCACCGGCGAGACCTTCGACCAGCTCGCACGCGGCAACGCCGAAGACATCGACCGCGCGGTGCGCGCCGCGCGCGCGGCACGCGAGGGCGCCTGGGGTCGCCTGACCGCGACCGAGCGCGGCCGCATTCTGTGCCGGATGTCGGCGCTGATCCTCGAGCAACACGAAGAACTGGCGCAGCTCGAAGCGCGCGACACGGGCAAGCCGCTGACGCAGGCGCGCGCCGACATCACCGTGGCCGCGCGCTACTGCGAGTTCTACGGCGGCGCGGCCGACAAGCTGCACGGCGAGCAGATCCCCTACCTCAACGACTTTCACGTCGTCGTGATGCACGAGCCCTACGGCGTGACGGCGCACATCCTGCCGTGGAACTACCCGGCGCAGATGTTCGGCCGTTCGGTCGTGCCGGCGCTGGCGATGGGCAACGCGGTGGTGCTCAAGCCGTCCGAAGACGCCTGCCTGACGCCACTCGCGTTCTGCCGCATCGCCGAGCAAGCCGGCCTGCCGGCCGGCGCGCTGAATGTCGTCACCGGCCTCGGCGAAGAAGCCGGTGCGGCGCTCACCGCCCACCCCGACATCAACTTCGTCACCTTCACCGGCTCGCCCGAGGTCGGCCGGCTGGTGCAGCGCGCCGCCGGCGACCGGCTGATCAAATGCGTGCTCGAACTCGGCGGCAAGTCGCCGCAGATCGTGTTCGCCGACGCCGACCTCGACCGCGCCGAGGCAACGATCCTGAAGGCGATCACGCAGAACGCCGGCCAGACCTGCTCGGCCGGCAGCCGATTGCTGGTGCAGCGCTCGGTCCACGACGAGTTCGTCGCCCGCGTCGTCAAGCGCTTCGAGGGCTCGCGCGCCGGGTCGCCGGCGATGGACTTGGACTGCGGGCCGCTGATCAACGCGGCGCAGAAGCAGCGCGTCGAAGGCTTCATCCGCCGGGCCATCGACAGCGGCGTGCCGATGCTGGCGCAGGGCCGCGTGGCCGCAGGCGTGCCGGCCGGCGGCTACTACGTGGCGCCGACCGTGTTCGGCCCGGTGCCGCGCGGCCACGAGCTGGCCTGCGACGAAGTCTTCGGTCCGGTGCTGTCGATCATCCCGTTCGACGACGAGGAAGACGCGGTCCGGCTCGCCAACGCGACCGACTTCGGCCTGCTCGCCGGCATCTGGACGCGCGACGGCAGCCGCCTGATCCGCATGGCCAAGCGCATGGAGTGCGGCCAGGTCTACCTGAACTGCTACGGCGCCGGCGGCGGCGTGGAGCTGCCATTCGGCGGCGTCAAGCACAGCGGCCACGGACGCGAGAAGGGGTTTCTCGCGCTCGAAGAGTTCTGCGTGATCAAGACGGTAGTGCAGTTCCACGGGGAGTAAGGTAGCGGCCTTTCTCAACCAACTCGATCTCCATGGCGATGCACTTCGATCTGGTCGACCTGCGCCTGATGGTGCGCGTCGCCGAAGCCAACAGCCTGACGCGCGGCGCCGAGGCGGTGCACATGTCGGTGCCGACCGCGAGCACGCGCATCAAGAACATCGAAGACAGCATCGGCACCAAGCTCTTCTACCGCACCAGCCAGGGCGTGACGCTGACGCCGCCGGGCCAAGCCTTCGCGCACCACGCCCGGCTGGTGCTCGGCCAGCTCGAACACCTGAGCGGCGACCTGCAGGAGTACGCCAAGGGCATCAAGGGCCACCTGCGCGTGTTCGCCAACACGACCGCGCTCGGCGAGTTCCTGCCGCCGGTGCTGCGCCAGTACCTGACGACCCACCCCGACGTGAACATCGACCTGCGCGAGCGCATCAGCCACGACATCGTGCGCGCCGTGTCCGACGGGCAGACCGACATCGGCATCGTCGCCGGCTCGGTGCGCACCGAAAACCTCGAGGTGATTCCGTACCGGCGCGACCGATTGGTGCTGGTGGTGCCGCGCGGCCACCCGATGGCGATGCTGCCGGCGGTGGCGTTCGCCGAGACGCTCGAGCTCGACCACGTCGGCCTGCACGAGGCGAGCGCGCTCCACGCTTTTCTGCGACAGATCTGCAGCGCGCTGCACCGCACGCTGCTGATGCGCATCCAGGTCAGCAGCTTCGAGGTGGCGTGCCGGATGATCGAGGCCACCGTCGGCGTCGGCGTGCTGCCCGAGTCGGCGGCGCGGCGCCATGCGCAGACGATGGCGATCCGGATCGTGCCACTCAGCGACGACTGGTCGCTGCGCGAGATGCATGTCTGCGTGCGCAGCATGGAAGCGCTGCCGGCTTTCGCACGCGACCTCGTCACGCTGCTGATCGAAGACTCGCGCAACGCAGCAGCAAATGCACCAGCCAGCGCACCAGCCAGCGCACCGACCACCGCGCCCCTCACCGAAAGACCCGTTCCATGAAGATGCAAGCCGCCGTGCTCGAAACCATCGGCGCGCCCGCGCCCTATGCGCAGAGCCTGCCGCTGCGCGTGCAGGAGGTCGAGCTCGATCCGCCCGGCCCCGGCGAGGTGCTGGTGCGCATCCGCGCCGCCGGGCTGTGTCACTCCGACCTGTCGGTGATCAACGGCAACCGGCCGCGCGCGGTGCCGATGGTGCTGGGCCACGAGTCCGCCGGCGAGGTGGTCGAGTGCGCCAGCGACGTGCGCGACCTGAAACCAGGCGACCGCGTCGTGCTCGTCTTCGTGCCAAGTTGCGGCGGCTGCGTGCCCTGCGCCGAGGGCCGGCCGGCGCTGTGCGAGCCGGGCGCGATCGCCAACACCGCCGGTACGCTGCTGTCGGGCGAGCGCCGGCTGCACCTCGGCGCCACCAAGCTGAACCACCACACCGGCGTCTCGTGCTTCGCCGAGTACGCGGTGGTCAGCCGGCGCTCGTGCGTGAAGCTCGAGGCCGAACTGAGTTACGCCGAGGCGGCGCTGTTCGGCTGTGCGGTGCTGACCGGCGTCGGCGCCGTCATCAACACCGCGCGGCTGCAGGCCGGGCAGACGGCCGCAGTGCTCGGGCTCGGCGGCGTCGGGCTGAACGCGCTGCTCGCGGCGGTGGCGAGCGGCGCGCGCGATGTTGTCGCGATCGACCTGAACGACGACAAGCTGCAACTCGCCCGCGAGCTCGGCGCGACGCTGACCGTCAACGCCCGCGACGCCGATGCCGCCGAGCAGATTCGCAGCGCGACCAAGGGCGGCGTCGATTTCGCGTTCGAGATGGCCGGCTCGATCCAGGCGATGGAGCTGGCCTACGCCATCACGCGGCGCGGCGGCACGACCATCACCGCGGGGCTGCCGAACCCGGCGCAGCGCTTCTCGTTCTCGCCGGTCTCGCTGGTCGGCGAGGAGCGCACGCTGCGCGGCAGCTACATCGGCTCGAGCGTGCCGGTGCGCGACATCCCGCGCTATATCGACCTGTACCAGCGCGGCAAGCTGCCGGTGAACCGGCTGATGGGCGAGCAGCTGGCGCTGGCCGATATCAACGCCGGCTTCGACCGGCTCGCGACCGGGCATTCGCTGCGGGATGTGGTGGCGTTCTGAGAAGCTTCTGGCACCAAGCCGACTGACTGCCCGCCCCAGATTGGGAACAGACTTCCGAACGCGACCGGCGGAAATCGACCCTTGCGCGACTTTCAGAGTCACGAAATTGCCACCTGAAAGCAGCCTCCAAGCGGCGGTACAGGCCACGTTGGCCACCGAGGACGCTATTCGACAGCACCGACAGACGATCCCAGCAAAACTACTGACACTGACTCATCTGGCGCAGCGCGTCATCGAAGAAGGCAACTTGACCCATGGCGCCAGAGGCGTCTCCCAGCGCATTGCACGTGACGTTCTCCGAACGCATCACAGCAGGCCGATGGACTGATGCACTGGCGATGTTCGCTGACGATGAAGCCACTGCGATCAGTGCGGACGCCACGGCAACGATGGCCGCCAAGACCACCCAGCCCACGAGCCCGTATTGCTGGGTGATGCTGAATCGATGGCTGAATCGGTGAGGTTTGTGTTCGGACATATCGACTGCTGTGCGTCGTCTCAAGGGGGTGGTGGCGCCGATCGACTCAGTCCGCTTGCGGTGGACGCAAGCGCCGGATTCGTGGCGATCGCTGGCCGCGTCCCGACGTCCCCCGCACCATTGGCGGCGGCGGTCGTCGACGCGATCGGGACCGCCGGCATCTGCGACGCGCCTTCGTGCAGCAGCCAGACGCCACCGAGCGCCACGGCACAGAGCACCCACAGCACCAGCGGCGAAGCGGTGCGGGGCGCGGGACGCAAGTCACTCATGTCGTGCAAGTCGGACATCGCTGATCTCCTTCAGTCGGTGGGTGCGGCGTGCCGCAGTGAACAGGCGCCGTCTTGCCGAGGCCGGCAAGCCCGAGCGACGGGATGACCAAGCTGGGCAGCAAGTCACGCTCGAACGGGACGCGGCCACGTGGCAGCGAATCGTCGCGTCGGCCACCAAGCCCGCTGCGAATCGCGGCGACCGGTCTTCCGCGCACAGGCGGGTCAGACGGTCTTCGATGCGAGCGGCGTCGCTGCGCAGCAGGGGGGTGATCGAACGCAACATGGCGCGTCGACGGTCAGAACGTCGAAGCCGGTTCTTCGACTCGCTCGGCGCGG
>JANXVK010000626.1 GCA_025351675.1 Rhizobacter sp. | reverse complement strand
GGTTTTCGTGGCGGTGTTCTTGGCCATCGCGCGTATCGTGCACTCGCCGTATGGCCAGATCCTGAAAGCGATCCGCGAAAATGAGGCGCGTGCCATTTCGCTTGGTTATAACGTGGATCGGTACAAACTGCTGGCCTTCGTGTTGTCCACCACACTGGCTGGGCTGGCCGGCTCGATGAAGACACTGGTGGTGGGCTTCGCCACGCTGACCGACGCGCACTGGTCGCTCTCGGGCGAGGTGGTGCTGATGACGCTGCTCGGCGGCCTGGGCACCTTCGCCGGTCCGGTGATCGGCGCGTTCACGATCATCGGCCTGCAGAACTTCCTGGCCGACCAGGTCGGCTCGTGGATCAACGTGATCATCGGCGTGATCTTCGTCGTCTGCGTGATCGCGTTCCGCAAGGGCTTCGTCGGCGAATTGCTGGCGTGGCTGCAGCGGCGCAAGCGCTGAGGCCGACTCAACCCTCGAACAGGTCGCTGCCGGAAACCTTCGGCGGCGTGACGCCGAGGTGCCGGTACGCCGCCGGCGTCGCGACGCGACCGCGCGGCGTGCGCTGCAGGTAGCCTTGCTGGATCAGGTAGGGCTCGATCACGTCTTCGATCGTGTCGCGCTCTTCGCCGATGGCCGCGGCCACGTTGTCGAGGCCGACCGGGCCGCCGTCGAAGCGGTGCACGATCGCCTCCAGGATCTTGCGGTCCATCAGGTCGAGGCCGTGCGCGTCGACATCGAGCATCTTCAGCGCTTTGTCGGCCAAGGCCTTGCCGATGCGACCGTCGGCCTTCACGTCGGCGTAGTCGCGCACGCGGCGCAGCAGGCGGTTCGCGATGCGCGGCGTGCCGCGCGAGCGGCGTGCGATCTCGAACGCGCCCTCGTCGTCGGTCGGCACCTTGAGCAGCCCGGCCGAGCGCCGCACGATGCGCGCGAGTTCTTCGGGCGTGTAGAACTCGAGCCGGGCGACGATGCCGAAGCGGTCGCGCAACGGGTTGGTCAGCATGCCGGCGCGGGTGGTCGCACCGATCAGCGTGAAGGGTTGCAGGTCGAGCTTGATCGAGCGCGCGGCCGGGCCTTCGCCGATCATGATGTCGATCTGGTAATCCTCCAGCGCGGGGTAGAGGATTTCTTCGACGACCGGCGAGAGGCGATGGATCTCGTCGATGAAGAGCACGTCGTTGCGCTCCAGGTTGGTCAGGATCGCCGCGAGGTCTTTCGGCTTCTCGAGCACCGGCCCGGAGGTCTGGCGCAGGTTCACGCCGAGTTCGTTGGCGATGATGTGCGAGAGCGTGGTCTTGCCCAGGCCCGGCGGGCCGAACAGCAGCACGTGGTCCATCGCTTCGCTGCGCATCTTCGCGGCGCCGATGAAGATTTCGAGCTGCTCGCGCGCCTTCGCCTGGCCGACGTACTCTGCCAGCCCCTTCGGCCGCAGCGCGCGCTCAATCGCCTCTTCGTTCGGCGACGCGGGCGCCGCGCTGACGATGCGGTTGTCGGTGCGCCGTGCGGGCTCGAAATCGTCGGTCTGGATGCTCATATCTTTTCTGCTCGGAGCTCTCGCGCCACGCTGGAAATCAGCTTACCAAGGCTGGGAGAACAGGGCTGCTCCAAGTCGAGGTGCGGACAAATTTGTGTGGCCCACCGTAGTTTGTCGGTGCCCGACGATTTCGCTGGTACTCCGATGGCCTCCGCTAGCCGCTCCCAAGCACCGACGATCGCATCGGGCTGCAGTTTCTTCAGCGCGGTGATGTTTGCCTTTGGAAAGGCTCGTTTGACAGCAGCAGGGTCTGCGATGAACCAACTTTCGGTCTCTTCGATCGCCAGTCGAAACAGAACGCGCGACGGGCGCGCTGGAAGCTTCGACAACATGCTGTTCAAGTCGGCGAGCAACTCAGCGCAGGGGGTGTCGTCCGCGTCGACAACGACGAGGACGACCGAGTCTTCAGACAACGATTTCGCATACCCCCGCAGCTTTGCAGGCAACTGGTGCAGAAGCTGTCGCTGGTTGCGGTCGGGACGAGCCAGCGGATTCTCCGGAAGCTTGCCCTTTCCCTGGTGAGGATGAATGCGAAAGTGCTCATCCTCTTTGAGGCCGAACCGACGCGTCAAGACTTCTTTGACGGCAGGCACATCAGATGTGCCTTCGACCAGGACCTCGATCCAGATCATGGGTTGCCGATGCCGAAGTGATTGCTATACCAAAGACTGCCCATCGGCAGGCCTTCGTCGTACATGGGTTGAACCCCGACAATGTCCGCGGCCCGTCGCGCCCTCGCGAAGCCATCGTCTGCCTTCTCGAGAATCCAGACCTCGTCCGGCGTCAGTGCGTCGATCAGGCTGGGCGCATGAGTAGTGATCAGAACCTGTGGGCCTCGGGGTTTCTCGGCGAACTCCTTGAACTCTGCGGCCAAAAGACCAAGCAGTTGATGGTGCAGGCCGTTTTCGGGCTCTTCGATACCGACCAACGGAGCCGGATCGGGATCCTCCATCAACAACAAATAGGCGAGAAATTTCAGCGTTCCGTCCGACATGTCTTGCTGGAAAAATGGCTCTTTGTAGCCCTTGGCATGGAACTCCAACAGCAGTCTTCTGTCTTGCGCTCGGTCCTGCTTTATCTCTTGCAGCCCTGGCACTTTCAATGCGAGACGCTGGAGCATGGCTTTGAACTCTTTAGGCTTCTGTCGCTCGACGAACTGCAGGTAGTTCGCGAGGTTCGCACCAGTTTGATTCAGGTGAGGATCCGCTCCTGAAATTGGTTGAGAGCGCGCGAGTTGCGGGATAAAGTAGGACAGGTACCAGCCGCTAAGGAACGAGCGGAACAGGCTGATGCGCGGGTGGTCCGACAGGGTGCCCAATGTTGAAATTCCGAGCACCTGTCGGTCACTCATTTGTACGGGCGACTTGTCTTTTCCTTCCTGCTCTTCGGTCGATTCGCCAGCCCAAACAAAGCCTTTGCCTTGCGTCAAGTCAAGAAAGGAATAGGCCTTGCCGGCGACCTTCGCGCCGCCTCTGCTTTGCCTGAGCCGTTCGTGTTTGACATGGGGGCGCCCGTTTTTGTCGGCATCGATCTCGAGCGTGTAGTCAATGGTCCGCGAGTTTTGATTCTCGCGATAGCGAATCTCAAACTGAATGGGACCAGTGGATCCCTGCGTTCGCAGTCGCTCGAACCCGCCTCGATGTTGCTTGTCGCAGGCGGCTTCGACGCCCTCTGTCAAACAGTCGCCAATGAAGCCGAGTGCATCAAGCAGGCTGGATTTACCGACTCCGTTGGCGCCAATGACCGCAATAAGTCGGGGTAACTTCCCCCCGGAAGAGTTGATCGTCTTACCTAAGGTGATATCGCGCAGCGCCCGATAGTTCTGGATCTGTATCCCCTCAAGAATTGCCATGACGTTCCTTTCGCGCTGCGCTGTCTTCTCTCGGTGTCGATGCTTGTCGCAGGGAACACCGGACATTGTTGTCTCATTATTGACCGCTGCCTGCCGATAAGCGATCGCGCCGTTGAGCCGCCTCGCCAACGCCAACCGTTTCGAGGAACTTGCTATCGTGCCTGTCGGCCACAATGCACTCATGAACTTCCGCCAACCGTCGTCGCGCTGGGCCCTCTGGGTCTTCGCCGCCGCATTGCTGCTGAAGTCGGCGATGCCGTGGCTGGCGAGTGCCTCGGCGCAGATGCAGGGCAAGACACTGGTCGAGGTCTGCACGGTCTACGGTGTGGCGCTCGTGCCGCAGGGTGGCGACGCCACCGAGCCGGCGCCCGCTCACCCGTCGGACCACGGCAGCGAGCATTGCGCGCTGACCGCGTTGACGGCGCTGGCGCATGTCGAGCCACCCGCGCTCGTGTCGGCGCCGGTGCTGCTGCACGCGGCGTCGCCACCGCGCGCGCACCCGTCGTCGCAGGCGCCCGACGCCTGCGCGACTTGGGTCGCGCGGCTCAAGCACGGGCCGCCCGCGTTCGCCTGAACACCCCACCGCCGCCGGTTTCCTGACGCGCGCCCCACGAGGTGTGCGCTCGACCGGCCCGTGTCACGGCTCGCGGCTTCGCCGCAGCCCGTTCAGGATCGAACACCATGCGTAATTTCTTGCCCCGCGCGCTCGTCTGCGCCGCGGCTCTCCCCGTGCCGTTCGTGCTGCAAGCGCAGACACCGCCGGCCGACAACGTGCCCGTCAAGTCGCTCGGCGTTGTCACCATCACCGGCAGCCAACCGACCTCGCTGCCGACGCAGATTCCGGCGACGATGGAAAGCGTCACCGCCGAGCAGATCGCGCGCACCATCAACGCCACCGACAGCGAAGACGCGCTGAAGTACCTGCCCAGCCTGCTGGTGCGAAAGCGCTACATCGGCGACTACAACCACGCGATTCTTTCCAGCCGCGCCTCGGGCACCGGCAACAGCGCGCGATCGGCGGTCTATGCCGACGGCATCCTGCTGTCGAACTACCTCGGCAACGGCGTCGGAGGATTGAGCTTTCCGCCGCGCTGGAGCATGGTCACGCCCGAAGAGATCGAACGCGTCGACGTGATGTACGGCCCGTTCTCGGCCGCCTACCCGGGCAACTCGGTCGGCGCCGTCGTCGTCTTCACGACCCGGATGCCGACGGCGTTCGAGGCGCACACCAAGGTCGGCTACAGCAGCCAGCCCTTCGAGCTCTACAACACCAGCGCCAACTACCGCGCTTGGGAGACCAGCGCGTCGGTCGGCAACAAGGCCGGCGCCTTCTCGTGGCTGCTGAACTTCGACTACGCCGACAGCCACGGCCAGCCGCTGACCTTCGCGACGCGCCTGCTCAGCAGCGGCACGACCGGCAGCGCCGGCACGCCGGTGACCGGCGCGGTGCTGGACGCCAACAACGCGAACCAGTCCTGGTACGTGCTCGGCACCGGCACCGAGTACCGCACGGAGCAGGACCACTTCAAGGCCAAGCTGGCCTGGGACATCACGCCCGACATCCGCGCCAACTACCTACTCGGCGTGTGGCAGAACAAATCCGACAACACGCCCGTCTCGTACCTGCGCAACGCGGCCGGCCAACCGGTGTATGGCGGCGTGGTCAACATCAACGGACAGTCTTTCGCGGCGCTGACCGGCGCAGACTTCGCGGCGACGAAGGAGAACCTGACGCACGTGATGCACGGCCTCACCGTCAAGAGCCACAGCCAGGGCGTGTGGGACTGGGAAGTCGACGCGAGCCTCTACGACTACCGCAAGGACGACAAACGCCAGAACGCCGCGTCGAACACCTTGCCGAACGCGCTCGCCGGTGGCGCCGGCACCTTGGCCGACGGCAGCGGCACTGGCTGGAACAACCTCGCTGCCAAAGGCACGTGGCGACCGGACGGCATGGCCGGCGAGCACATCGTCGATTTCGGCGTGCAGCAAGACAGCTACCAGCTGCAGTACCTGACCTCGAACATCGCCGGCAACTGGCTCGCCGACAGCGCCGGTTCGCGGGCGAGCAACGTGGCCGGCAAGACGCGCCTGCGCAGCGCCTACGCGCAGGACGCGTGGCGATTCGCCGAGAAGTGGAAGACGGTGCTCGGGTTGCGTGCCGAAGACTGGCGCGCCGGCGAAGGTGCGACCGCGTTCTCGGCGACCAGCACGCTCAACTACCCGCCGCGCGACGAACGCTACCTGTCACCGAAGGCCGCGTTGTCGTACCAGGCCGCGCCCGATCTCGTGTTGAAGGTTTCCACCGGCCGTGCGGTGCGCATGCCGACGGTTGGCGAGCTCTACGGCGCGACCTCGACGACGAACTCGCAGTACATCAACGACCCGAACCTGAAACCCGAGAAGTCGTGGACGACCGAGCTGACGGCCGAGAAAGACCTCGGCAATGCGCTGCTGCGGCTCACATTCTTCACCGAAGACACGCACGACTCGCTGTACTCGCAAACCACCTTCGACCCGGTGGCGAACCGCAACATCAGCCGTGTGCAAAACGTCGGCCGCATCGAGACCAAGGGGCTGGAGTTCGCGTTCAACGGGACCGATGTGCTCGCGAAAGGCCTCGACCTCGGCGGCAGCGTGACCTATGCCGATTCGGTCATCAAGTCCAACGACGGCTTCGTCGTCACACCCGGCGACACGGTCGGCAAACGCCAGCCGAACATCCCGAAGTGGCGGGCGACCGCGCTCGTCAGCTATCGTTTCAATGAGCAATGGTCGGCTGCCTGCGGCGCGCGCTACAGCGGCTCGCAGTACCGCACGCTGAACAATGCCGACGTCAACGGCACGACCTACCAAGGCGTCAGCAAGTACTTCACGACCGACCTTCGGGTTCGCTGGAAGATCACGCACCAATGGTCGGCCGCGGTCGGCATCGACAACCTGAACAACTACCAGTACTGGAACTTCCACCCGTATCCGCAGCGCAGCTACAACGCCGAACTGCGGTTTGACCTCTGAAGGAGCTGAACCATGAAATCGAAACTGATCCTGTCGGCCGCCGTGCTGGCCATCGCGAGTACCTTCGCGCACGCCCATTCGTTCAAGCTCGGCGAGATCGACATCGGCCACCCGTACGCGCGCGCCACGGCGGCCGGCCAGCCCACCGGCGGTGGCTACCTCTTGCTCGACAACAAGGGCCGCGACGACAAGCTGGTGTCGGCCAGCGCCGCCGTGTCGGCCAGCGTCGAGCTGCACTCGATGAGCATGGAGGGCGATGTGATGCGCATGCGCCAGGTCGACGGCATCGCGCTGCCCACCGGCAAGAAGGTGGAGCTCAAGCCCGGTGGCTTTCACATCATGTTCGTCGGCCTGAAGGCGCCGCTGAAAGCGGGCGACAAGTTCCCGATGACGCTGAAGTTCGAGAAGGCCGGCGAGGTCGAGGTGACCGTGAACGTCGAGGCACCGAAGGCGGCTGGCGATGCCGCCGCTGCCGAGCACAAGCACTGAAGCGAGACGGCTATTTCGCGAGCGCCCGCAATGCCAGCTTGATGCCGTCGCTGACGCCGATGTCGGCTGGCAGCGCTTTCAACGCGGCCGCGGCCTCGCGGTCGCTGTAGCCGAGCGCGAGCAGCGCCTGCAGGATGTCGCCCTGCGCGTGGTTTGCGATGCTGGCCGGCGCGGTGATCGCGTCGCCGAGCTTGCCCTTGAGTTCGAGCAGCAGGCGTTCGGCGGTCTTCTTGCCGATGCCGGGCACCTTCACCAGCCGGCCGGTCTCCTGCAGGCTCACCGCCTGCGCGAGCTCGTTGACGCTCAGCCCCGACAGGATCGACAGCGCGGTGCGCGGGCCGACGCCCGAGATCTTCACGAGCAGCCGAAAGGTCGCGCGCTCGTCGTGCGTGAGAAAGCCGAACAGCACCTGTGCGTCTTCGCGCACGATGAAGTGGGTCAGCAGCGTGACGCGCTCGCCGAGGCCGGGCAGGTTGTAGAAGCTCGACATCGGCACGTCGACTTCGTAGCCGACACCGTTCACGTCGATGAGCAATTGCGGGGGCGATTTTTCCGCGAGCGTGCCGGTGATGCGTCCGATCATCGCCGCATTATCAGCGGCGCTTCAGGCGCGGCGGAACAGACCCAAACGTTGCGCTTCGAGCGCGGCTTCGGCGCGCGAGCTCACGTTGAGCTTGCGGTAGATCTGCTTCACGTAGTCGGCGATCGTGTGGCGCGACAAGCTCAGCTGCACGCCGATCTCGGGCAGGGTGAAACCCTTCGCGACGCGCAACAGCACCTCGTTCTCGCGGTCGGTCAGTGCCACGTGCGGCATGTTCTGCGGGCGCTCCTGGGGGCGCGTCTGCGCTGCGAAGTGCGAGATCACGCGGCGCGCGATCGACGGGCTCAATGGCGGCTCGCCGGCGCTCATGCGCTTGAGCTGCTCGGCGATCAGCTCGCGGGCCTGCTCTTTCAGCAGGTAGCCGAACGCGCCGGCCTGCAGCGCCGGGAACAGGTGGTCGTCGTCGTCGTGAATCGTGACGACGACCGACTGGCACTCGGGTTGCGCTTCGCGCAGCGCCGCGACCACGTCGACACCCGAGCCATCGGGCAGGCCCAGATCGCACAGCGCGAGGTTGAACTTGACGGCGCTGACGAGCCCGAGCGCGTCGTGCACGCGTGCGGCCTCGTGGATCTCCGAATCCGGGAACACGCCCTCGACCAGCACCTTCATCCAGGCGCGGATTTCGGGCAGGTCTTCAAGCAGCAAAATGTTGGTCATCGGTCGCTCCTGAACCTCCGTGCACCGAGTGGTGTCATGCGGAACGTCGTGCAATCTTCAGCATCGTAGGTCGGTATCGGCACGCGGCACGCGGCCTTTACGGCGACTTACAGCGGAACCGTGAGCCTTATCACAGTGCCGTAGCCGGGGCCCGACTCGACGAGGCACTGCCCCTGCATCTGCTTCGCGCGGTTCTTCATGCTGGACATGCCGTGGCCGCGGTCGAGCTTGCCGTCGAGTTCCATCGGGATGCCCTTGCCGTTGTCTTGCACCGTGAGGCCGAACTGGTGCTCGCTGATCGCGCAGCGCACCTTGCAGTGCGAGGCACCGCTGTGCTTGATGATGTTGCTGATGGCCTCGCGCAGGATGCGCGTGGTCTGCACGAAGCCACGCGCCGGCAGCAACAGATCGATCTCTTCGGACGGGTTGCGCCAGTCGGCTTCGATGTTGGCCTGGCCGAGGCGCAGGACGGTCTCGGCGCGCCAGTCGGCGAGCGCATCGGCCAGGTGCATCGGCTTGCCGGTGAGGCCGCGCACCGACAGGCGCATCTCTTCGAGCGCTTCCCGCGCGAGTGTCGAAATGCGTTCCGATTCGCTCGTGTGCACGATCGTCAGCAGCTTCGCGCCGAGGTCGTCGTGAAGGTCGCCGGCGATGCGCTTGCGCTCCTTCTCGGTGACCTGCTCGACGCGCAGCTCCGCGAGCTGCGCGAAGTTGCGCTCGATCTCGGCGGTGATCTCCTGGACCCGAACTTCGAGGGTCTCGCGGCTGTTTTCGGCGGCGCGCAGAGCGCGCGCGAACACCTGCAGCAGCCGCACCGCCATGCCGATGAACAGCATCGGCAGCGCGAACTGCAGCATCGGGATGCCCGGGTGAAGGATCAGGCCGAACTCGGTCCCCATCTGCACGCCGATCA
>JANXVK010000584.1 GCA_025351675.1 Rhizobacter sp. | reverse complement strand
GGTTTTCTGCCCGGGCTGATCGCGTTCCTGCTCGCGCACCTGGCCTATATCGCGGCCTTCACGGTGCCGCTGCGGCTCGCCGCACGGCCGCTCGTGTTCGTGGGCTGCGGTGTTGTCGCGCTGCTGATTCTGGTGCAGCTGCGGCCGGGCATTGCGGGCGCGTTGCGCCGCGCTCGGCGGCGCGCTGTTCATGGTGTCGGACAGCCTGCTCGCGATCAACAAGTTCGCCGTGCCGCTGCCGTTGGCGTCGCTGTGGATCCTGGCGACCTACTGGTTCGCGCAGGGGTGCATCGCGTCGGCGCTGCGCGCGCGCTGAGGCGGGCGCGGGCGCCGGCCCTATGATCCCCGCCGTGACCGACCCCGCCCGCACGCCGCCCATCGCCGCCTTCATCGCCCGATGGCGCGCCGCCTCCGGCTCCGAGCGCGCCAACTACCAGCTCTTCGTCGGCGAGCTCTGCGATCTGCTCGGTGTTCCGAAGCCCGACCCGGCCAGCGACGACACGCGCGACAACGCCTACGTGTTCGAGCGCCGCGTGCAGTTCGCGCACGGCGACGGCACGCAGAGCAACGGCTTCATCGATTGCTACCAGCGCGGCCGCTTCGTGCTCGAAGCCAAGAAGGTACGCGCCGGCGCGCACACCAAGGGCTTCGACGATGCGCTGCTGCGCGCCCGCGCCCAAGCCGAGAGCTATGCCCGCGCGCTGCCGGCGAGCGAAGGCCGGCCGCCGTTTCTCGTCGTCGTCGATGTCGGCCACGTGATCGAGCTCTACGCCGAGTTCAGCCGCAGCGGCGCCACCTACACGCCGTTCCCCGACCCACGCTCGCACCGCATCACACTCGACGACCTGCACAGCGAGGCCATCCGCGCGCGCCTGCGCGCGCTCTGGCTCGACCCGCTCGCGCTCGACCCCGCGCGCATCAGCGCCCGCGTGACGCGCGCGGTCTCGAACGAACTCGCCGCGCTCGCGACCTCGCTCGAAGCCGGCGGCCATGCGCCGCAGGCGGTCGCCGCCTTCCTGACGCGCTGCCTGTTCAGCATGTTCGCCGAAGACGTGGCGCTGCTGCCCGAGCGCAGCTTCAAGGAGCTGCTGCAGCGCCACCGCACCGAGCCCGCGCGGCTGCGCAACATGCTGCAGGTGCTGTGGGCCGACATGGACCGCGGCGGCTTCAGCGCCGTGCTGGAGCGCGACGTGCTGCGCTTCAACGGCAAGCTGTTCAAGGGCGCTGGCGCCGACGGCTACGTGCTGCCGATCACGCGCGACCAGATCGACGGTCTGCTGCGCGCGGCAGGAGCCGACTGGCGCGAGGTCGAGCCCGCGATCTTCGGCACGCTGCTCGAACGCGCGCTCGCACCCGACGAGCGCCACGCGCTCGGCGCGCACTACACGCCGCGCGCGTATGTCGAGCGGCTCGTGCTGCCCACGGTCGTGCAGCCGCTGCGCGCCGACTGGCTTGATGCGCAGGCCGCGGCCGTGCTGCTCGCCAACGAGGGCAAGCTCGAAGAAGCGCGCGCCGAGGTACGCCGTTTTCATCACCAGCTCTGCACCACCCGCGTGCTCGACCCGGCCTGCGGCAGCGGCAACTTCCTGTACGTGACGCTCGAGCACCTGAAGCGCCTCGAAGGCGAGGTGCTGAACCAGCTCGCCGCGCTCGGGCAAGACACCGATGCCGTCAAGCAGGACAAGCTCGGCTTCGCCGGCGAGACGGTCACGCTGCAGCAACTGCGCGGCATCGAGATCAACCCGCGCGCCGCGGCGCTGGCCGAGCTCGTGCTGTGGATCGGCTTCCTGCAATGGCACATCCGCGCCTTCGGCAATTCGAGCGTGGCCGAGCCGGTGATCCACGACTACGGCAACATCGAATGCCGCGACGCGGTGCTCGCCTACGACCGCGTCGACTTTGTGATGGACGCGGGCGGCAAGGCGGTGACGCGCTGGGACGGCGTGCATTTCAAGCCGCACCCGGTGACCGGCGAGCAGGTGCCCGACGAAGCGTTCCAGACGCCGCTGGAGAAGTACACGAACCCGCGCAAGGCGGCGTGGCCGGCGGCGGATTTCATCGTGGGGAATCCGCCGTTCATTGGCTCGAAGTTGATGCGTTTGACGCTCGGCGATGGCTACGTCGACGCCTTGCAAGCGGCATGGCCCGACGTTCCCGAAGCAACCGACTTCGTGATGCGGTGGTGGCACAAAGCTGCAGTCACCGTGCGAGACGGTGAGGCACGACGCTTCGGCCTGATCACCACGAACACGCTGCGGCAAACCTATGTGCGCCGAGCCATCGAGCCGTTCCTGACCGGCGAGCAACCGATCACGCTGGCTTTCGCCTGTGCGGATCATCCGTGGGTCGACGCCGCGGACGGCGCGGGCGTGCGCATCGCGTTGACCGTCGGCAGCCGCGTTCGGTCGCCGGGCGTCTTGCTGGAGGTCTTGGCTGAACAGCCGGGCTCGGCAGGCGCTGGCGAGGACGCCGTTCAACGGTTTCGCCAGTCCGAGGGTCGCATCAATTCAGACCTCACGATCGGCGCCGACCTGACCGAAGCGGCGACGCTGCGCTCGAATGCCGATATTTGTTCCGTCGGCATGAAGACGATCGGCGCTGCGTTTCAGATCGACAGGGCAAGCGCTGAAGCGATCGGTCTTGGCCGTCTCGTCGGCCTCGACACATTTGTGCGGCCATACATCAACGGTCGCGACTTCGCCTCCTCCACGCGCAGCTTGTACGTCGTCGACTTCTTCGGCCTCGGCGTCGACGAGGTGCGTAGCCGTTTCCCCGATGCGTACCAGCATTTGCTGCTTCGCGCCAAGCCGGAACGTGATCTGAATCGCAATCAGATTTTTCGAGATCGTTGGTGGGTGATCGGTCACCCGCGTCCGCAGTTCCGCTTGGCCGCGAAGGGGCTGGCTC
>JANXVK010000573.1 GCA_025351675.1 Rhizobacter sp. | reverse complement strand
GCGCTGTTCGGTCGGCGCCGACCCGGCGACGCGTTCGCCGAGCTGAAACAACAGGTCGCCGCCGACCTCGTGATGCTGCGTGAAGTGAGCGCGGCATGAGCGAAGCGACCGGTCGCATCGAGGCGTCGCGGGCGCGGCTGCTGTCGGCGATGTCGCCACCGCCGCCGACGCCGGCCGACCATGCGGGCGCGCACGCGCAGCCTTGGCTGCATCGCTTGGCCGATCTGCCACTGGTGTCGGCCGTGATCGAGTCGGTCACGGCATGGTGGTCGCAGCATCCGCTGCGGTCGGTGGCACAGGTCGCAAACGAGGCTTCGACTGCAGTTTTCAAGCCCCTCGCACAACGCAATCCGCTGGCCTTGGTGCTGCTGGCCGGCACGATCGGCGCCGGGCTCGCGTGGGCGCGGCCATGGCGCTGGATTTTTCGCTCGGCGTTGTTCGCCGGGCTGGTGCCGCAGCTGGCGTCACGCGTCGTCTCAAGTTTGCCGATCGAATCCTGGATGACGATGGCCGGCGCGTCGCTGTCGCGGCAACCGCCCGCCTCGCGAGCAGCGAGAGCGACTGCGCCGACCGCATAGATCACCTCCAACGACCCCTTGCCGCGTCCCCCGGGACCTGCGGCCGGTTCTCCCACCTTGGGGTCTTTAAAAGCGCGCTTCGGCGCGCTTCTTTTTTACCTGCCAGCCTCAAGCGGCAGGCGCCCTGGGAAGACCTACCGGCCAGAACCTCCGGAAGCCTCGCCAGGAATCGTCCTACAGGCCCCGACGCGTCGTGCCGACAGACCGAACGACAAACGCTTCTTACGATCTATTGGAATCCCACGGAGAAGCCCATGCACGCCGCCACACCACCCCGCTGGACCACCGCCTCGATCGCCGACGCGACCGACTCCGCGCCGATGGAGTTGCACCAGCTCGGCGCGCACGTGAGCCGCTGCAACGGCTGTCGCGGGCGCTGGTTCGCGCTGCGCTGCGCGGCCGACGCGGTGCACGACTTCGTCGCGCCGCGCTTCGTCACGACCTTGGTTCTCGCCGGGACGCTGATCGCTCTGGCTGCCCTGGCGCTTTGAAGCATGCGGCATGACCGCGTCCGATGACCTGCACAGGCTGGTCCCCGACGCGCCTGAGACGCTCGCCGACATCCTCGACGCCGCGCGTGGCGCGGTTGAGCCGCCAAACCGCTCCGAAATCTTCGGACCCGAACGATTCGCGCAGCACGGCCGCAGCTTGGGCGAGACGCACCGCGCCACGCATGTCGGTCGTCGAACCGCGGCATTTTTTCCGCGGCTCGAAGACAACATTCGGTCGCTGCGCGAGGCCCAGCACTACATCGGCTCGCACGCCGCGACCGGCTATCAGGTCAGCCCGGCAGCCGAGTGGCTGCTCGACAACTTCCACCTGATCGAAGGGCAGCTGAAAGAGATCCACGAGGGTCTGCCGCGGCGCTACTTTCGCGACCTGCCGGTGCTGGTCGACGAGCCGCTTGCCGGGTTGCCGCGCATCTACGGGGTTGCGTGGGCCTTCGTCGCGCACACCGACGGCGCGTTCGACGAAGAGCTCCTGACCCACTTTCTCGCCGCCTACCAAGAGACGCGCGAGCTCACGCTCGGCGAACTCTGGGCGCTGCCGACAACCTTGCGGGTGGTGCTCGTCGAAAACCTGCGGCGCCTCGCCGAGCGGCTGGCCACCAACAAGGCGGCGCGCGAGATCGCGAATCTGGTCGGCGACCGCATCGAGACGTGGCCGACGACGCGGCTCGACGAACTGCTCGCGCTGCTGAACCGCCGTGGCGTCGGCCGCGTGTTCCTCGTGCAGATCGCACAGCGCCTGCAGAACCACCACGCGACCGGCCTGACTACCTACCACGACTGGCTGCTTCGCACCCTGCCCGACCTCGCCAGCGCGCAGGTGCAGCAGCCCGCCGAACAAGCCGCCGACAACCTCAGCGTCAGCAATGCGATCGGCTCGCTGCGCCTGATCGGCAATGCCGACTGGCCCGAAATCATCGACCACACCAGCGCGACGATGCGCCTGCTGCTGCGTTCGCCGGCGTTCGAGGCCGAGCGCGCCGACACCCGCGACGCGACGCTGCACGAGATCGAGCTGCTCGCGCGGCGCAGCGGGTACGGCGAAACCGCGGTCGCGCAAACGCTGATGGACCTGATGCAGACCGAGGGCGCTGGCGCCGTCGCGAGCCACTGGCTGCACGGCGCGGGCCGGCCCGCGCTGGTGCGCGGCCTCGGCCTGAACGAAACCGCGGCGCGCACCTGTCAAAACATCCAGCGCCGTTTCGCCATGCCGGCCTACCTGACCACCTTAGGCGGCGGCACGGTCGCGCTGGTGACGTGGATGCTGGTGAGCCACAGTCGCGCGCTGCCCGACGCCGGCGTGCCGCTGTGGCTGACCTTGGCGACCGCGCTGCTGATGCTGTTCCCGGCCTCGGAGGCGGTGGTCGCGGTGATCAACCGGCTGATCAGCGAATCGGCCCGGCCGAGCCGGCTGCCGCGCTTGGCGCTGGCGCACGGCATCCCGCCCGAGCACCGCGTGATGGTCGTGATTCCCGGCATGTTGACGAGCCGCGCCGAGGCCGACGCGCTGACGCACCGCCTCGAACTGCATCACCTCGCGAACCCCGAGCGCAACGCGCAGTTCGCGCTGCTGACCGACTGGGCCGACGCGCCGACCGCCACCCTCGCCTCCGACACGCCGCTGCTCGACGCGGCGGTACGCGGAGTCGCCGCGCTGAACGCACGCTACGCGCCCGCGTCACCCAGCGCACCGCGCTTTATCGTGCTGCACCGCGCGCGCGTCTTCAGCGCGACCGAGCAGCGCTTCATCGGCTGGGAGCGCAAGCGCGGCAAGCTCGAGCAGTTGCTCGCGCTGCTGGCGTCGCCGGACGCGGGCAGCGCCGCGCCCGGGCCGTTCGTCGACCTCGGCGAGTGGTCGCGGGTCGAGCCCGGCACGCGCTACATCGTCACGCTCGACGGCGACACCCAGTTGCCGCCGGGCCGCCTGCGCGAGCTCGTCGGCGTGGCCGCGCACCCGCACAACCAGCCGGTCGTCGACCCGCTGCGGCGCATCGTCACGCAGGGCTACGGCATCCTGCAGCCGCGCGTCGGCACGCCGCTGCCGGCGCCGAAAGACTTCACGCTGTATCACTGGCTGTTCGCCGGTCAGTGCGGCATCGACCCGTACAGCGCGGCCAGCTCCGAGGTCTACCAAGACGTGTTCCGCGAAGGCACCTTCATCGGCAAGGGGCTGCTGAACGTGGCGGCGATGAACGCGGTGCTGGGCAATCGCCTGCCCGACGGGCAGGTGCTCAGCCACGACCTGCTCGAAGGCTCGCTCGGGCGC
>JANXVK010000541.1 GCA_025351675.1 Rhizobacter sp. | reverse complement strand
TCACCGGCAGGTCGTAGGCCGGCGTCAGGAAGTGCAGCGGCACCGCGATCGCGTGGTCGAACTTCCACTCTTCGGCGAATGCCACGTCGACCGTCTGCATCACCTCGCTGATGATTTTCTTCGACAGCGCGGCGTTCCCCGGCACCTTGGTGCGCGCGATGCCGAGCCACTGCGGGTCTTCGATCGGGCCTTCGTACTCGTCGGCCATGCCGATCGCGAACGCCGGCATGTTGTTCACGAAGAAGTTGCCGAAGTGCTCGGCGCCGACGACGATCAGCGCGTCGGGCTTCGCGGCGCGCAGGTCGTCTCCCAAGCGGCGGAACTCGGCATGGAACGCATCTTTCAGCGCCGGGGCAGCGAGGTGGGCGCGGCCGGTGATGCCGGGCGCGTGGCTGCAGATGCCGGCGAAGACGAGGCTCATCGCGTCATACCCCGGCGACCTTCTCGTCCGTGCCCGTCGTCATCGTGTACACGCCCGCTCGAACCGGGCCGTGCTTCGCAACGCCGTCGCGCATCGCCTGCAGGTAGTCGGGCCAAGGCATGCCGAGGAACGCGGCGAAGTGCATCAGCAACTGGCCGTTCGCGCCGAGCACGTAGATCAGGCCGATGTCGCCGCGCACGATCGCGCCGCGCTCCTCGTCGTCGAGCGGGTAGTCGGCGAGCAGGTCGGTCGGGGCGTCGCGAAAGCGCTGCTGCACGCGCGGATCGCGGTTCAGGTGGTACAGGAACTTCTGCATGCCGTAGAGCGACATGGCTCAGCCCTCCCCTCGGGGGCGGGTTGGGAGGGGCGCCATGTCACCCAGACGGGGAGCGGCGTTCACGCCGCTCCCCAATGCGGGATGTGGTGCGAGCCCATCGAGACCGCGATGTTCTTCGGCTCGAGGAACACCTCGTAACTCCAGGTGCCGCCCTCGCGCCCGGTGCCGCTCGCCTTGGTGCCGCCGAACGGCTGGCGCAGATCACGCACGTTCTGGCTGTTGACGAAGCACATGCCGGCTTCGATCGCTGCGGCCACGCGGTGCGCGCGGCCGAGGTTCTCGGTCCACACGTAGCTCGACAGGCCGTATTGAATGTCGTTGGCCTGGCGGATCGCGTCGGCCTCGTCGCTGAACGAGATCAGGCAGGCAACCGGGCCGAAGATCTCTTCCTGGGCGATGCGCATGTCGTTGCGCACGTCGGCGAACACGGTCGGGCGCACGAAGTTGCCGCGGCGCATCGCCTCGGGCAGATCGGGCGCATCGAGGCCGCCGGTCAGCAGCGTCGCGCCTTCCTTCGGGCCGAGTTCGATGTAGCTGCGCACCTTCGCGAGGTGCGCCGGGCTGATCATCGGGCCGATCAGCGTCGCGGCGTTCAACGGGTCGCCGACGCTGATGCGCGCGGCGCGCTCCGCGAAGCGCGTTGCGAACTCGGCGTAGATGCCCTTCTGCACGAGGATGCGCGATCCCGCGGTGCAGCGCTCGCCGTTGTTCGAGAAGATCATGAACACGGCCGCATCGAGCGCGCGCTCGAAGTCGGCGTCGTCGAAGATCACGAACGGGCTCTTGCCGCCGAGCTCCATGCTGAACTTCTTCAGGCCGGCGTTCTTGACGATGCGCTGGCCCGTCGCGGTCGACCCGGTGAACGAGATCGCGCGCACGTCGGGGTGCGCGCACAGCGGCTCGCCGGCTTCGCGGCCGAAGCCGTGGACGATGTTCAGCACGCCGTTCGGCAGGCCCGCTTCGACGCCAAGTTCGCCGAAGCGCGAGATGCTCAGCGGCGACAGTTCGCTCATCTTCAGCACCGCGGTGTTGCCGAACGCCAGGCACGGCGCGAGCTTCCAGGTGCCCGTCATGAACGGCACGTTCCACGGCGATATCAACGCGCACACACCGACCGGGTGGAACAGCGTGTAGTTCAGATGGGTCGGCGTCGGGTAAGTGTGGCCGTCGACCCGCGTGCACATCTCGGCGAAGTAGTAGAAGTTGTCGGCCGCGCGCGGCACGAGTTGCTTGCCGGTCTGCGAGATCGTCTGGCCGGTGTCGCGGGTCTCCAGATTCGCGATCTCGGGCACGTGCTTCGTGATCAGGTCGCCGAGCTTCACCATCATCTTCGCGCGCTCGGCGGCCGGCGTCGCGGCCCACTTCGGAAACGCGGCCTTCGCGGCAGCCACGGCCGCGTTGATCTCGTCGGCGCCACCGGAAGCGACTTCGGCGAGCACCTCCTGCGTGGCCGGATTCACCGTCTGGAAGTAGTCGCGGCCTTCGACGCTCTTGCCGTCGATCAGGTGCTGGATGCGCATGTCACTGACTTTCTATCGTGTTGACGAGACGACCGATGCCGTCGATCTCGCAGACCACTTCGTCGCCCGGGTTGACGTTCACAACGCCTTCGGGTGTGCCGGTCAGGATCACGTCGCCGGGCACCAGGGTCATGAAGATGCTGAGGTATTCGATCAGCGCCGCCACGTCGTTGATCAGGTCGCGCGTGTTGCCGCGCTGCCTGACCTCGCCGTTGACGAGCGTGCGCAGATCGAGCACATGCGGGTCGGGCACGTCGGCCGCATCGACAAGCCACGGGCCGATCGCGGTGCAGCCGTCGCGGTTCTTCACACGCAGGTTGGGCCGGTACCAATTCTCGAGGTAGTCGCGCACCGCGTAGTCGTTTGCAACCGTGTAGCCGGCGACGAAGGTCATCGCGTCAGCGCGCGTCACGTTCTTCGCGACGCGGCCGATCACGACCGCGAGTTCGCATTCGTAGTGCATGAACGCGGCGTCGCGCGGCCGGCGTGTGATGCCGCGGTGGCCGATCAGTGTGTTCGGCGCCTTCAGGAACGCCAGCGGCTCGTCGTTCGCGCTCGTCGTCAGTTCTTTCGCGAGCTCCTTCGCGTGGTCGGCGTAGTTGATGCCGAGCGCGATGACCGTGCCGACCTCGAACGGCGGCAGCCAGACGACCTGCGCTTCGGCGAGCACGCGGCCGTCGGCGAGCTGCACGCCGCCGGCGTGTTCGGTCGCCGCGTGAATGGCGCCGGCGAACGCGACGCGGGCGCGGCGCGTCATGCGAGCGCTCCTTCGGCAACGAGCGGGTTGTCGAGCCGGCCGAGGCCATCGATCGTGATCGTCACGCGCTGGCCAGCCCGCGCCCGCGGGGCGCCGGCAGCGACGCCGACCATCAGCACGTCGCCCGGCGCCAGCGTCATGAAGGCGCTGACCTCGGCCAGCAGCCGCGCCACGGGGCGGATCAGGCCCGCGGTGCTGGCGCGGTGAACGACGTCGCCGTCGATCGCGACCACGATGCCGAGCGCGTCGAGCGAACCGATCGCGTCGCGCGCCACGAACGCGCCGATCGAGCAGAACGTGTCACGCGCCTTGAAGCGCAGCGAAGGCCGGTAGTACGACGCGTGCGGCACGCTCACATCGTTCACGATGACGCAACCGGCGACGAACGACAGCGCATCCGGCTCGCTCACGCGACAGGCCGCGCGACCGATCACGAGCCCGAGCGTCGCGCCAATTTCGAGCTCGTCGACACCGGCCGGCACGACGATCGCGTCGCCCGGCCCGATCCAGGTGTTGCGCGGCTTGATGTACAGCACCGGCGCCTTGGGCGGCGCCTTGTACGGCGGCGCGTGCACGGCCGCGCCGAGCGCGGCGAGCGCATCGTGGTGATTCAGCAGGGTGCCGTAGACGGTGCCGCGACGCGGTGGCGAGAACATGCCGAAAGTCTAATCACTCACACATTAGTATTGCAAGCTCGGTCGACCGGCATCGACTCGGTAGTTTCCCGGGATGGGGCGCGGCCACCCGCCGCCCCTACACTGCGATGTAAGCAAATCCCGAACTCGCGCCCATGCCCGCCGCCCTGCGCCACCGCAACCTGCCCCACCTGCTGCTGCGCTCGCGCGAGGCGCTGATGGCGCACTTTCGCCCGCTGCTGGCCGAGCACGGCCTGACCGAGCAGCAGTGGCGCATCCTGCGCGAGATCGTCGAGCAGGGGCCGCTCGAACCGCGCCAGTTGTGCGAGGCGTGTTCGATCTCGAGCCCGAGCATCGTCGGCATGCTCGCACGCATGGAAGAAACCGGCCTGGTCGTGCGCGAGCGCATGGCGCACGACCAGCGCCGCGTCAGCGTCTCGCTGACGGCGAAGAGCCGCAAGACCGCGCAGAAGCTGATTCCGTTGATCGAGCAGCGCTACGAGGTGCTCGAAAAATCGCTCGGGCTGCGCTCGATCCAGGAGGTCTACGACGCGCTCGACGCGCTGCTGGCACGCACGCCGCGCGCCGACGAATCGGCGAGCGGCTGACGCTCAGCGCTGCTTTCGCAGCCGCCTCACCTGCAGCGCGGCGCCGATCACGGCTTGTCGCGGACCAGCGCGAT
>JANXVK010000537.1 GCA_025351675.1 Rhizobacter sp. | reverse complement strand
GACCGTGATGTCGTACAGATCGGGTGCGATCTTGATCAGCTCTTCGAGCGTGCGCACGCCGGCCATGCCATTGCCGACCATCACGAGCTTCATCTTTTTCATCGGGCGTTCTCCTGCCGCGTGGGCGCAGCGATGCCTTCCATCAGCAAGCTGAATGCCAGCCGCTGTGCAGTGCATGCCGCACCAGTGCCGCGCAGGAAACCTGCATGGTTTGTCGGATTTACCTCCTTGGCGCACAGAATCGTGCGCAATGGCACCAACAAAATCCATGAGCTTCGATGTCGAGATCGGCCTGTCCAGCGAGCGCTGGCTTGCGTGCTTTGAACGACGACTTCGCGGCGGTGTGCCGCGACGCGCTCGGCGACGAATCGCGCGGCCTGATCGCGGCGATCGCCGATGGCGTCTCGGCCGGAGGTGAGGGCCGGATGGCGGCGCAGACCAGCGTGCTGAGCCTGGTCGAAGACTACTTCGCCGCGCCCGAGACTTGGGACACCATCGTGGTGCTCGACCGCGCGATCTCGGCGCACACCACTTGGCTGGTAGCCCACAACCGGCGTGCCGAAGCCTCGGCAATGACAACGTTAACCGCGCGTGGTGCGCGGCCACACATGGACGCTCGGGCACGTCGGCGACACCCGCGCCTGGCTGTTGTGCGCCGGGGAGTTGCGGCGCCTGACGCAAGACCACGCCTTCGATCACCCCGATCTGCGCAGCCGTCTGACCCGTGCGGTCGGGCTCATCACGGCCGCCAACGCCGCGGACCCGACGAAGCCCCAGAGGCAGGTTCCAGCGAGCTGCTTCGATTGCCCCATCGCGTTCGGGATGAAGCCGCCGCCGAGCGCGCCGATTCCGCCGATCATCGAGCCGGCCAGCGCGGTCGTCAGCGGCCAGCGCAGCGGCACGAGCTGGAACAGCGCGCCGTTGCCGGCGCCCAGCATCTCGAACCACAGTATGAACAGCAGCGTCGTGATCGTCAGCGACTGCCCGGCCGACCCGCACAGCACCAGCGACACGCACACGCCGATCGGCACCGCGCTGAGCGTGTTGCTGCCGCCGACGCGGTCCGACACGTAGCCGCCGACCACGCGCACCGCCGAGCCCATCAGCGTGGCCAGCATCGTGAGTTGCCCGGCCTCGACCTCGGTGACCTTGAACTGGTCGTGGAAAGACGTCGGCAAGAAGCTCGCGAGGCCGATGAAGCCGCCGAAGGTGATGATGCAGATCAGGCTGAAGGCCCACCCGTCTTTCTCGAACAGGCAGGCCGTGTGATGGCGCGAGGTCTGGTGTTCAAAGTGCCTCCGATCCCCACGGGTTCGGAATGGCGGGCTCGGGCCAGTGCGAATACCGTGCCAAAGCGCGCGCCGGGGCGCCGCACCCGTCGGCCAATCGGTGCGCACGGGCAGCCCGCGAAGCTATCATCAAGTTAGGGGTCGGGGCCGCGATTCGGCGCTTCGCGCTTGCCAATGGCGGGCCCCCGAGACCAAGATGAAACGACCGGCCGTGGTGTGCCGCCGACACCGCCCGAAGGACAAGATTCAATGAACCAAACGACACCGGCTCTCTCACAAGAGCGCACCGAGGTGGCGCGCCTGCTAGCGCGCGAGCTCGACGCCGACGCGGCCGGGCTGGCCGCGGTGCTGCTGGAAATGGTCGACCGGGTCGATGTGCTGCTGTCGATCAAGGAGGTTGCATCCGGTCGTTACCTGCATGTGAACCCGGCGATGGCGGCGCTGTTCGGGCGTTCGCCTGCCGCGATGCTGGCCGCGACCGATGCCGACCTGCTCGAACCGGCTCAGGCGGCCGCGATGCGCGCCGCCGAGCAGACCACACTGGCTCACGACGCGCCGGCGCTGAGCGAGCACAAGATCGATCGCGACGGGCAGCGGCGCGAGTTCAGCGTTACGCGCATGGCGCTGCCGGGCGCGAACGGCCGGCCCGCTCGCCATGTGTTGTGCGTCTGGACCGACCGCACCGCCACGCGGCAGCGCGAGCACCAGTTGAAGCAGGCGCTGGTGCAACTCGAGCAGCAGCAGCTCGCCACCGAAACCCTGCGGCGCGAGACCCAGGATCCGAGCCTGCGCGATGGCGCGACCGGCCTGTACCAACGCCTGCACTTCGACGACCAACTGCGCCGCGAGGTCGATCTGTCGTCGCGCGAGCACCGTGAGTTCGCGCTCGTGTCGATCGCGCTCGACCCGCTCAGCGATGCGGTCAAGTCGGCCGGCAGCGACGCACGCACCCGCGTCCTCGAAGCGCTCGGCCGGCTGCTGCGCAGCAACACCCGCGCGATGGACGCGTCGTGCCGGCTCGACGAAGATCGTTTTGCGGTGCTGCTCTCGGGCGTGGGCCTGGCCACCGCGCATTCACGGATGGAAGGGCTGCGCCGTCAGTGCGCGACCCAGATCGTCGTGCTTGGCGGGCGCGATCTCGGCTTCACCGTGTCGATGGGTGTGGCGAGCTTTCCGCACACCGCGCACAGCGAGGCCGATCTGATGCAGGCCGCCGAGATCGCGCTGCGCGAGGCGCAAAAGCGCGGTGGCAATCACGTGGCGCTGGCGAGCATTCGCTTCGAGCTTGCCGCGAGCTGATTCGCGCTAGAAGCTCAGCGCGTTGCTGACCATCCAGGCCGCCAGGCCGAACAGCAGGCATGCGAACACCCGCTTGAGCTTGCGCACATCCATCGCATGGGCGCTGCGCGCGCCGAATGGCGCGGTGATGACGCTGGCGATCGAGATCGTGATCAGTGCCGGCAGGTAGATGAAGCCGATCGTGCCCGGCGGCATGTCGTGCAGCGACCACCCGGCAATCACGTAGCCGAGCGTGCCGGCCACCGCGATCGGGAAGCCGAGCGCTGCCGAGGTTGCGACGGCGTTGTGGATCTTCACGTTGCACCAAGTCATGAACGGCACCGAGACGAACGCACCGCCTGCGCCGACCAGCGACGCGAGCAGCCCGATCACGCCGCCGGCCGCGAGCATGCCGCCGGTGCCGGGCAACTGACGCGAGGGCTTCGGCTTCCTGTCGATCAGCATCTGCGTGGCCGAGAAGCTGACGAACAGGGCAAACAGGATCGCCAGCGCCTGCGACGGCAGCGCCTTCGCGATCTGCGCGCCGAGCAGCGAACCGAGCACGATGCCCGGGGCGAGCAGCTTCGCGACCGGCCACAGCACCGCGCCGCGCTGGTGGTGCGCGCGCACCGACGCGATCGAGGTGAAGCAGATCGTCGCCAGCGAGGTCGCGATCGCCATCTTGACGACGTACTCCGCCGGCATGCCCCTGGCCGACAGCACGAAAGTCATGAACGGCACCATCAGCATGCCGCCGCCGATGCCGAGCAAGCCGGCGAGAAAGCCGGTGACCGAGCCGAGGAGCAGCAGTTCGACAACCAGTTGCCAGCCGAGGCCGCCGGTCATGCGCGGCGATTCATGCGGACGTCTTCAGAAGAGCCAGCACCGCGCGCCATTCGTCCGCCGTGACCGGCGTGATCGACAGCCGGTTGCCGCGCTCGAGTACGCGCATCGTCGAAAGCGACGGCGCGTCTCGCATCGCGGCCAGCGCCAACAGCGGCGTCTTGCGCACCAGCTTCACGTCGACATGGGACCAGCGCGGCGCGTCGGGCTTCGACTTGGCGTCGAAGTAGTGGCTCTGCGGATCGAACTGCGTTTGGTCGGCATACGCGGCGCTCGCCACTTCGGCGAGGCCGGCGATGCCCGGCTCGGGGCAGGACGAGTGATAGAACAGCACGCCGTCACCCACACGCATCTCGTCTCGCATGAAGTTGCGCGCTTGGTAGTTGCGAACACCGACCCACGGCACAGTTTGCTTCGGAGACTTCGCGAGATCGTCGATCGAGCACTCGCTTGGCTCGCTCTTCATCAGCCAATGACGCATGGTGCGGTGCGGGGGACAGGGCAAGAGAAGGGGAAGAAGAAAGGTGTCCGCCGCGAACCGTGAGCCGCATTCCTGAACCAGGAGTTCAGGTGGGCGAGGTCAGACCGGCTTCGGGTTCGTCTGACGCGAGACGATCACACCAACCGGACGATATTCCAAGCCCTTGCTCAGAGAGCATTGGTTCAAGGAAATATAAGACTCACGCGAATGCGACGGACGAAATCATTCTACGGCGCATGCGTGACTCTTGCGTGATCCCACGTGGCCATCAGAGCAATTGCCCGTCGGCGCCGAGGGCAAGGTCCAAGCGCGCGATCAGGTGGTCGACATCGACTTCACCACCGGATGACGATGCTGCGCTCGCAGCGCGCGCCGCCGGTCGCCCCGCAAGCGCGTACGCAAGGTTGAGCGCCGCCAGCACCGCGATGCGTTCGCGCGCCTTGACCTTGCCACCGTCGCGGATCGCGCTCATCTCGCGGTCGACATTGCTCACTGCTTCGAGCAGCGCGACTTCGCCGCCTTCGGGGCAGCCGAGCAGGTAGCTCTGGCCGAGGATCGTGACTTCGATCTGCTTCATGGTTTGGCGCTTTCGGCGTCGCTTGCGTCGGGTGCCGCCATTGAATCGGTCGGCAGGCGCTCGAGCAAGGCGTCGATGCGGCTGCGCGCGGCGTTCAGGCGCGATCTGAGGTTGTCGCGTTCGTGGGTCACGCCGGCCACCTGGTGTTCGAGCAGCGCGTTGGTGCGCTGCAGTTCGGCGTGCCGCAAGAGCAGGCGCTCGACCCGCTCGGCGAGTTCTTCGATCTTCGACATGGCGGGTGGCAGCTGCAAAGAAGAGGTGGTGCGATTGTAAAGGTCGAGCGTCACTACAATGCGCGCTGTTGGTGCCCGTGCCGGCGTTCCGCTGGCACAGTTAAACGGGAAGCAGAAGGATGTCACACGCCTCGCGTGCGGCGACCGAATCTGCGCTGCCCCCGCAACGGTACGGCGGACGAATCGCGTTGATTCCGCTCCTGCGCTCACACCACTGAAGGCTTGGTGCTTTCGGGAAGGTCGCAGGGGTTGCTCCGCCAGCCCGGATACCGGCCAACAAGCGGGCGCGCGTTCACATCGAGCACGCGCCCATATCGCAAACGCCCGCGGGGAAGCGGGTCGTTCGCAACTTGTCCGAGCTTGTTCAAATGACCTTTCGTACTTCGGCGCTTCGTGCGCCTTTCGCCGTGACCCGCGTTGTCACCGGCTGCCTTGCCGTGCTCGCTTCGGTGACCACACCTTCGTTCGCGCAAACCCAGCTGACGCCGATCGTCGTCACCGGCAGCCGCGAGCCTCAATCGCTCGATCGCGTCACCGCCGACGTGGTCGTGATCGATGCCGAGCGCATCCGCGCCAGCAGCGCCGACTCGGTCGAAGACCTGTTGCGCCGCGAGGCCGGCGTGCAGGTCTCGCGCAACGGCGGGCCGGGGCACACGGCGGGCGTGTTCATCCGCGGTGCAGGTTCAGGAAACACCGTGGTGCTGATCGACGGCGTTCGCATCGGCTCGGGCACACTCGGGCAGGTCGAATTCGAGGCACTCGGGCTGTCGCAGATCGAGCGCATCGAGGTGTTGCGCGGGCCTGGGTCCAGCCTGTACGGCGCCGATGCGGTCGGCGGCGTGGTCCAGATTTTCACGAAGCGCGGCGAGGGCGCGCCGCGCTTCACCGCCAACGGCGCGATCGGCGGCGCGCGCTCCTACGAAGGCGGCGTGGGCGTTAGCGGAGCGGCCGGTGGCTTCGACTACGCGGCCTCGCTCGGCCGCGAGAAGAGCCGTGGCATCTCGGTGCTCAAGCCCGGCGACCAGTTCGGCAACTACAACCCCGACGACGACGGCTTCACCCGTGACACCGGCCAGTTCAAGCTCGGCTTCACCCCGGCCGCCGGCCATCGCATCGGCCTGAACGTGGTCGAGAGCCACCTGAACGCGCAGTTCGATTCGGCCGAGTACCCGCCGCCGACCTATGCGCCGGTGACGACCTCCGATCCGCGCAACAAGCTGAAGACCCGTGTCGCCTCGCTCGATTATCGCGGCGTGATCACGTCAGCGTGGACGACGACCGTACAGGTCGCACACAACGACGACGATCTGAAGTCCGGTGATCTGGTGATCGACCGCTTCCGCACGCGGCGCGATCAGCTCACTTGGCAGAACGCGCTGAGGCTCGGCGCCGATCACCAACTGATGCTGGCCTACGAGCACCTCGGCGAGAAGGCCGATTCGACCTCCTACCTCGCGGACGAGAAGCGCAGCAACAACGCCTTTGTGCTCGGCTACACCGGCGAGTTCGGTGCGCAGGTGCTGACGGCCGACGTGCGCCGCGACCAGAACTCGGTCTACGGCGGCGAGACGACCGGCCGGCTGGGCTGGAGCATGGACGTGGCAAAGGGCCTGCGTGTGCGCGCACTGGCCGGCACCACCTTTCGCGCGCCGAGCTTCAACGAACTGTTCTACCCGGGCTACGGTGTGCCGAGCGTGACGCCGGAGCGCGGCCGCAGCGTCGAGCTCGGCATCAACTGGCGGGCCGGCGACAGCGAGGGCTCGGCCACGGTCTACCAGAACCGCGTGCGCGACATGATCGCCTACGAGAGCAACAACGCGTTCTGCCCGGCCGATCCGTCGTACAGCTTCGGCTGCGCGCGCAACATCGGCCGCGCCCGGCTGCAGGGCGCGACGCTCGCCGGTGCGCATCGGTTCGGCGCTCTGCGCATCAGCGGCACGATCGACTTCCTCGACGCGAAGGATCTCGACACCGGCAAGCGTCTGAGCCGCCGCGCCGCGCACCAGGAATCGTTGGCCCTCGACTACGACATCGGCGCGTGGCGCTTCGGTGGTGCGCTGCTCGCGGTCGGCGCGCGGCCCGACGGCACGGCCACGCTCGGCCGCTACGCGACGCTCGACATGAGCGCGCGCTGGCGTGTCGCGCCGCAGTGGCAGCTCGAAGCGAAGCTGCTGAACGCGACCGATCGACAGTACGAACCGGCGCGCGACTACCAGGCGCTGGGCCGACAGGCCTGGATCGGCCTGCGCTTCGACAGCAAGGGCCTCTGATCTCGACGCGATGGCGGCGCACGAACTGATCCTGGGTGGCCAGCGCAGCGGCAAGTCGCGTTGCGCCGAGGCGCGCGCGGCCGCGTGGCTCACGCGTGGCCCGGAAAGTTCGGGCCACGCCGCCGTGCTGCTCGCCACCGCGCTCGCCGGTGACGACGAGATGCGTGCGCGCATCGCGCGTCACCGGGCCGACCGCGCGCGTCGCGTGGCCGGTCTCGCGACGATCGAGGTGGCGCGCGACCTGGCCGCGGCGTTGCAGGCGAACAGCGCGCCGAATCGGCTCGTGCTGGTCGATTGCCTGAGTCTGTGGCTGACGAACCTGCTGATGCCGATCGAAGGCGACCCGATCGATGACGCCGCACTCGCCGACGCGCGCGACGGCCTGTGCGATGCGCTCGCCGCGGCGTCAGGCCCGGTCGTGCTGGTGTCGAACGAGATCGGCCTGGGCATCACGCCGCTCTCGCACGAGGCGCGCCGTTTCGTCGACGAACTCGGGCGGCTGCATCAAGTGGTCGCGGCCGTCTGCGCGAACGTGACGTTGATGGTCGCCGGCATCGAAATGCCGGTGAAGCGGGGCGGCGCATGAGCCCGCCTGGCCGCCCCAAGGGCGAGTTCACCGCAGTGCGCAGCACGGAGGTTGCCTGATGTGCGGCCTGCGTCGCCTGGTCGCTGCTGGCTGGCTGGCTGCGCTGTCGTTGACGGCCGCAGCGCAGATCACGTTGCGCGACGACCGTGGCGCGACGCTCGCCCTCGCCGCACCGCCGCAGCGCATCGTCAGCCTGCTGCCGTCGTTGACCGAGAGCGTCTGCGCGCTCGGCGCCTGCGCGCGCTTGGTCGGCACCGACCGCTTCTCGAACTGGCCGGCCAGCGTGCTCGCGCTGCCGAAACTCGGTGGGCTCGACGACGCGCAGATCGAGCGCATCGTTGCGCTGCGGCCCGACGTGGTGCTGCTCTCGACTTCGGCGCGCGTCACCGACCGGCTCGAAGCGCTGGGCATCAAGGTGCTGGTGCTTGAATCGCGCGACCATGCCGACGTGAAGCGCAGCCTGACCACCCTCGCGCAGTTGCTCGGCACGCCAGCCGCGGCCGAGCGCGTCTGGGCCGGCATCGAGCGCGAGACACGCGCGGCGGTCGATCGCGTGCCGGCGGCGCTGCGCGGCCAGCGCGTCTATTTCGAGGTCGACTCGACGCCGTACGCTGCCGGCCCCGCGTCGTTCATCGGCGAGACGCTCGCGCGCCTCGGCCTCGCGAACGCGGTGCCGGCCGAACTCGGGCCGTTCCCGAAGCTGAACCCGGAGTACGTGGTGCGCCTGCAGCCCGACATCGTGATGGCGCTGAAGCCGAACCTCGCCGAGATGCCGAAGCGGCCGGGCTGGTCTGGGCTGCGTGCGTTGCAGGACGAGCGCGCCTGCGGCTTCGCGAGCGAGCCCTACGAGCTGCTGACCCGCCCCGGGCCGCGCATGGGTGAGGCTGCCGGCGTGATTGCCGATTGCCTGGTGGGCATCGGTTCGAGGTCCCGCCGATGAGCGAACTGGATCGCCGGCGTCGCCGCCGCCTCGCGATCGGCCTGGCGCTCATCACCGCGCTGCTGCTGGTTGGCGGGCTGGCTGCGGGCAGCGAGGGCTGGTCGCTGACGCAACTCGTGCAGACCTGGAACAGCCTCGACGGCGCACTGATCGTCGGCCAGATCCGCGCCCCGCGCACGCTCGGTGCGTGGCTGGTCGGCGCGCTGCTCGGCCTCGCGGGCGCGACCGCGCAGGGCCTGTTTCGCAATCCGCTGGCCGACCCGTACCTGCTTGGCTCGGCTTCGGGCGCGTCGCTCGGCGTCGTGCTTGTGCTCGCGGCGAGCGCGCTCGGCGGGCACGCGATCAGCCTCGCCACGGCCGATGCGATCGCGCGCATCGGCCTCGTCGCCGCGGCCTTCGCCGGCGCGCTGCTCGGCGTGATGCTGACGCTCACGCTGGCGCGCGGCGCACAGCAGACGACGCGCTTGCTGCTCGCCGGCGTGGTCGTTGGCGTGGTGCTGGCGGCCCTCAGCGATCTCGTCACGAGCGCCGCGCCCGACGCGCTGCGCGGCAAGCAGGCCTTCATGCTGGGCAGCACCGGATTTCTCGGCTGGGGCAGTTGCGCGGCGCTGGCGCTCGGCCTCGTGCTGACCCTGCCGTCGAGCTGGCGCCTCGCGCGCGCGCTCGACGCGCTCACGCTCGGCGCCGACAGCGCGAG
>JANXVK010000530.1 GCA_025351675.1 Rhizobacter sp. | reverse complement strand
CGGCAACGCCGCGCTGCCCGACTACGCGATCGACGCGATCCGCGAGGCGCTGCCCGCGTTCGAGCGCCAGATCAAGGGCTTCGGCATGGCGGACGCGATGCTGACCGGCGTCGAGACGCGCACCTCGTCGCCGTTGCGCATCACGCGCGGGCGCGACTTCCAAAGCCTGAACGTGAAGGGTCTGTACCCGGCCGGCGAAGGCGCGGGTTATGCGGGCGGGATCATGTCGGCGGGAGTCGACGGCATCGAGGTCGCGGAGGCGCTGGCCCGGAGCCTCCTGAACTTGCCGCAGACCTGATCCGACTCGCCGACTTCCGTCCGTCGGCCCGATCTGCAGTCCGTCGCAAACCGGCCACGGCGACCGCGGCAAGCCGCTACAGTGTCCTACATCAGTAACACACTGAACGGAACGACATGCACACCTGGAACGAGACCACGCCGATCTACCGGCAGCTGGCCGACCGCCTGACCGGCCAGCTGCTCGCGGGCGACCCGCCCGAGGGCGAAGCGATGCCTTCCGTGCGCGTGCTCGCCGGCCAGTACCTGATCAACCCGCTCACCGTCGGCCGCGCGCTGCAGATGCTGGTCGACGACGGCCTGGTCGAGAGCCGCCGCGGCGTCGGCATGTATGTGCAGAGCGGCGCGCGGGCGCGGCTGCGGCGCAGCGAGCGCGAGCGTTTTCTCAAACACGAATGGCCGCTGCTGCGCGCGCGCCTATTGCAACTCGGCATCGAACCCGACCAACTCAACTGGGACCTGTGATGGACAACCTGATCGAAGCCAGCCACCTGTCGGTGCGCTACCGCCAGAAGACCGCCGTCGACGACATCGGTTTCACGATCGCGAAGGGCCGCGTCGTTGGCCTGCTCGGCCACAACGGCGCCGGCAAGACCTCGCTGATGAAGGCGCTCGCCGGCATCGTGCCGTTCAGCGGCGAGTTGCGCGTGCTCGGGCTCGACCCGCAGCGCGAGCGCGTCGCGATGCTCGAATCGCTGTGCTACATCCCCGACGTCGCGATCCTGCCGCGCTGGGCCCGCGTCGAGCAGCTGATCACGCTGATGGCCGGCCTGCAGCCGCGCTTCTCGGCCGAGCGCGCACGGGCGCTGCTCAAGCGCACCAGCGTCGGCCTGCGCGACCGGGTGAAGACCTTGTCGAAAGGCATGGTGGTGCAGGTGCACCTCGCGTTGATCGCCGCGATCGACGCGAAGGTGATGATCCTGGACGAACCGACGCTCGGCCTCGACATCCTCTCGCGCAAGTCGTTCTACGAGATGCTGGTCGAGGAGTGGTGCGACGGTGAGCGCAGCGTGCTGATATCGACCCACCAGGTCGAAGAAATCCAGCCACTGCTCAGCGACGTGATCATGCTCAACGAAGGCCGCATCGTGCTTGCTACCAGTCTCGTCGACATGGACCAGCGCTTCGTCGGCCTGAGCCACGACGCGGCCGCCGCCGACCGCATCGCCGCGGCGCACCCGCTGCTGCGCTACCGGCAGATGGGCCAGTCGGCGGCGCTGTTCGACGGCCCGCCACCGGCCGACGTTGCCGCGCTCGGCCAGCGCTTCCAGCCGAGCCTGGTCGACCTGTTCGTCGCGCTGACGCGCGCGCCCGAAATGAACCGCACGGTGGGCTGAAGTGAACCAACCCCCAAGCTCACTTCGTTCGCTGCCCCCCGAGGGGGCGCGCAGTGCCTTCGGACGGCCGGGCCGCGCTGCCACCCCACAAGGAGAACCTTCGATGTCCCGTTTCAACACCCTGCTGCTGCGCGAGTGGATGCAGCACCACCGCGGCTGGCTCGCGATGATGCTGCTGCCGCCGCTGTTGCTGCTCGTGCTCGTGCCGTTCGGCTCGGTCGAAATCGGCCCCGGCGAGTTCGGCGCGGTGCCCGCGCTCAGCCTGATGCTGCTGACGATGTTCGCGGTGCCGGCCGTCGTGCTCGGAATCACGGTGGTGGCGTTGCTGTTCCAGACGTCGGGCCTCGCGCGCCGCGACCGGCAAGACCGCTCGATCGAATTCTGGCTCTCGCTGCCGACCAGCCACTCGGCCAGCGTCGCCGCGCCGGTGCTGATGCACTTCGTGCTCGTGCCGCTGCTCGCGCTGGTCATCGGTGCGGCGCTCAGTTACCTCGTCGGCGGTGCGCTGATCTGGAAGGCGTTTGGCGCTGCCGAGGCCTTCGGGCTGCCGTGGGGCACGCTGGTGGGTGCGGGCATGGCCGGTCTCGCACGTGCGTTGCTCGGCCTGCTGCTCGCCTGCGCCTGGGTGATGCCGCTGCTGCTGGCGACGATGGCCGCCTCGGCCTGGCTCAAGCGCTGGGGCACGCCGGTGCTCGCGCTCGCGCTGTCGATCGGGCACAAGCTGCTGGCCACGCTGTACGGCATCACCGCGATCGGCGACACCGTCGTCGGCCTGCTCGTCAACGCGCGCCGGGCGATGGTCCATGGCACGCCGCCGAGCCCGCGGGGCGGTGCCGACATGGCGCTGGCCTGGCTGAACGACGCGCCGAGCTGGTTCTTCAGCGACGCGCTGATGGCGCTGCGCGATCTCGGTCAGCCGCTGTTTCTGTTCGCGCTGGCGGCCAGTGCCGCGTGCTTCGCGCTGCTGGTGCTGCGTCGCAGCCGCAACGGCTGATCCGATCAGCCGAGCGCGGCCCTGACCCGCGCGCCGACGGCGCGCGCTTCCACCTCGTACGGGTTGCGCCAGTAGCCGCGGCGCGAGGCCCAGAGGTAGCCGGGAATCGTCATGCCGCGCGCGTACTGCGCGACATGCGCGAGCTCGTGGGCGAGCAGCTCGATGCCGTCGGCGCATTGCGAATCGCAGGCACCGGCCCGGAAGTAGATGCGGTGGCCGAGCGTGACGCCGCCCATGTCGGGCCGCAGCCAGAACGGCACGCGGCCGTCGACGATGCGCACCCGATCGAGCAGCGCGGCATCGAAATGTGGCACAAGAAGCGCCAGCTCGGCCACGTTCAGCGGCCGGCCTCGATCGCGGCGAATCAGGTGCCGGATCAAGGGCAGGCAGCCATCACCTGCGCCACCGCGGCGGTCAGCTTCTTGCCGTACGGCACATGCAAAAACTCGTTTGGACCGTGGGCGTTGCTCTTCGGGCCGAGCACGCCGCAGACCATCATCTGCGCCGCCGGGAAGCTCTTCTGCAGCATGCTCATCAACGGGATCGTGCCGCCCTGGCCGATGTAGCCGCAGGGCGCGCCGTAGTGGGCCTGCGACGCCGTCTGGAGGGCGTCCTCGAGCCAAGGCGCGAGGCTCGGCGCGTTCCAGCCGGTCGCGCCGTACGCGCCGGCACGGCCGTCGGGTGCGAACGTGACCTTGGCGTTGTACGGCGCGTTGTCCTCGAGCAGCGCTTTCAGTTTCATCGCCGCCTCGTTGCCATCGATCAGCGGTGGCAGCCGCAGGCTGAGCTTGAACGCGGTGTAGGGCCGCAGCACGTTGCCGGCGTTCTTCAGTTCGGGGAAACCGTCGGCGCCGGTCACGCTCAGTGTCGGCTTCCAGGTGCGGTTCAGCAGTGCCTGGGTCGGGTCGGTCGTCGTCGGCAAGGTGGCGGTGCCGTCGGCGCCGCAGGCCCACGGAAAGCGCTTCCACACGAGGTCACCGAGGATTGCCGCGGTCGCACGCGTCTGCTCGATGCGGTCGGTCGGGATTTCGCAGTGGAAGCTCTGCGGCAACAGGTCGCCGGTTTGGCTGTCTTCAAGCCGATCGAGCACCTGCCGCAGGATGCGGAAGCTCGACGGCACCAGCCCGCTTGAATCGCCCGAGTGGATGCCTTCGGTCAGGATCTCGACCTTCAACACGCCGCTGACCATGCCGCGCAGATTCGTCGTGAGCCAGAGCTGGTCGTAGTTGCCGGCGCCGCTGTCGAGGCAGACGACGAGGCTGACGTTGCCCAGGCGCGGCTTCAATGCGTCGATGTAGGCGGGCAGGTCGAACGAGCCGCTCTCTTCGCAGCTTTCGATGAGGCCGACGCAGCGCGGGCGCGAGATGCCGGCACGGTCGAGCGCCATGATCGCGGTCAGCGACGCATACACCGCGTAGCCGTCGTCGGCGCCACCGCGGCCGTAGAGCAAGCCGTCGATGTACTTCGGCGTCCAGGGCCCCAAGTCGTTGCGCCAGCCGTTGAACTCGGGCTGCTTGTCGAGGTGGCCGTAGAGCAGGACGGTATCGGCGCCCGCCTCGTTGCCGCCGGCCTTGGTGGCGGGCACCTCGAAAAAGATGACCGGCGTACGGCCTGGCATGCGCACCACTTCGAGCTTCAGGCCGGCGACCTTCTTGCTCTCGACCCAGTGGGCGGCGTCGTTGATCACGCGGTCGATGAAGCCGTTCTTTTCCCAGTCGGGATCGAACATCGGGCTCTTGGCGGGGATCTGGATGTAGTGGGTGATGGCGGGGACGATTTCCTCGTCCCAAATGCGGTCGA
>JANXVK010000487.1 GCA_025351675.1 Rhizobacter sp. | reverse complement strand
CCGACCGCACTGGCGGCGGTCTACGACGTCGAAGCGGGTCGCACCAACCCGTTCCTGCACTTGTCGATGCATTTGTCGATCACCGAGCAGATCGGCATCGACCAGCCACGCGGCATCAAGCAAGCCTACGAGTTACTGGCCCGGCGACGGGGCTCGGCGCACTCTGCGCAGCACGAGATCATGGAGTGCCTGGGCGAGATGATCTGGGAATCGCAGCGCAGCGGCTTGCCGCCGGATGGCGAAAAATACCTGGAAAACGTGCGCCGTCGCGCCACCCGCTGACGCGGCTACCGGCGCAGACGATCACTCCGAGCCCACCAGCCCGTTGCGGATCGCGTAGACCGTCATCTCGGAGTTGTTCGCCAGGCCGAGCTTCTCGAGCACGCGCGCGCGGTAGACGCTGACGGTCTTCGGGCTGAGCATCAGCTCGACGGCGATGTCCGACAGGCGCTTGCCGGAGGCGATCATCACCAGCGTCTGCAGTTCGCGGTCAGAGAGTTTCTCGTGCGCGTTCGCGATCATCGGCGTGGTCAGGCTCTCGACCAGCATCTGCGCGATCTCGGGCGTGACGTACTTGCGGCCCTGCGCCACGGTCCGCACGGCGAGCACGATCTGCGCCGGGTCGCCGCCCTTGTTGACGTAGCCGAACGCGCCAGCGCGCAACGCGCGGATCGCGTACTGGTCTTCCGGATACATCGAGACCACCAGCACGCGCATGGTCGTGGCTTCATCCTTCAGCACATGCAGCACGTCCAGGCCACTGCGGCCGGGCAGGTTGATGTCGAGCACGAGCACGTCGGCGGTGCGGTCGCGCATCAGCGTGCGCAACTCGCCGTAGTCGGCGGCTTCGCCGACGACCTCGATGTCGAGCGCGTCCGACAACGTGTCGCGGATGCCGCGCCGGATCAGCGCGTGGTCATCGCACAGAAAGACCTTGATCATCGGTGTGCTGCCTCAGTGATCGACAAGCCCAGCGACGGGCCGAGCGCCGAGCCGCCATGGGCCACGAAAAGGTCCACTTCGTGGACCTCGGCCGGCCCGTATCCCAAGGGCCACGAAGGGGGACGCGGGCTCGTCATAGTGCGCCCCACTGACTGGGGTCGTCTGCGTCGTCGCGCGGCGCTGCACGGGGTATATCAGCGGCGCCCGGTGGATTCAAGGGCACCGACAGGATCATCGTCGTGCCGCGCCGGCCGCTGCTGAGCTCGACCCAGCCGCCGACGGTGCCGGCGCGCTCGTGCAGGCCACGGATGCCGAACGAGCGCGCCTTCGCGAGATCGTCGTTGTTCAGGCCGCGGCCGTTGTCGCTGATCTCGAGCGACAGCACGCCGCCGGCGAGCGCCAGATCGAGCTGCACGCGAGTCGCCTGCGCATGCTTGGTGATGTTGGTCAGCGCCTCCTGCGCGGTGCGGTACGCGACCAGCGGCACGCCCGCGGGCAGGTCCGGCACATCCACCGGCAGGCGGATCGCGCAGTCGATGCCGGTGCGCCGCTCGAACCGGCTGGCCAGCCAGTGCAGCGCGGCCACCAAGCCCTGCTCGAGGATCGCGGGCCGCAGGTTGTGCATGATCCGCTGGCTCGATTCGATCGCCAGCGTCACGGTCTCGAGCGCCGAGCCGACCCGGCTCTGCACCGCCTCGGAATCGGAATGGCGCGCGATCCAGGCGAGGTCAAATTTCAGCGCCGTCAGCGAGCCGCCGACGTCGTCGTGGATCTCGCGCGCGATCGCGATGCGCTCCTGCTCGATGCTGTTCTGCAGGTGCTGCGCGAGCTCGCGCAGGCGCTGCTTCGACTCGTCGAGCTCGCGGTCGGCGCGCACGCGGGCGCGGCGCGTCTCGGTGGCCTCGATCGCGTGCAGCAGCGCCGGCACGAGCCGGGCGAGGTTGTTCTTCAGCAGATAGTCGCTCGCGCCGTTGCGCATCGCCTCGACCGCGGTGTCTTCGCCGATCTCGCCCGACACCAGGATGAACGGCAGGTCGCGCCCGCTCGCCTTCAGCAGGTCGAGCGCGACCAGGCCCGAGAAGCCGGGCAGGTTGTAGTCGGAAATGATCGCGTCCCAGCCGCGTTCGTCGAGCGCGCCGAGGAACTCGGCCTCGGAGTCGATACGGCGCACCTTCGCCCGCAACTGGCCGTGCGCGAGGTGCGCGAGCGTCAGTTCGTGATCGAGTTCCGAGTCCTCCAGGTGCAGGATCTGCAGTTCACGATCAGCGCCTGTCGGGGCGGTCATGGAGGGGCGCGGCGGCTGCATGGCACGAGTATGCCCCGCGCTGTTGGCCCCAAGCAACGAGGCGGTCCGGTTCGACCGGCGATTGGCGGGGCTTTGTCCGCCTGTTCTCGCTCAAGCCCGGTGCGCAAATGGCCGAAAAGACCGGGATGCGCCAGCAGTTCCCGGAACCCTGCCGCCACGGAATCGACGATGCCGACCCCCCACTTTCACGATTTCCAAGCAGCAGCGCC
This sequence comes from Rhizobacter sp., assembly GCA_025351675.1. Classification (GTDB taxonomy): domain Bacteria; phylum Pseudomonadota; class Gammaproteobacteria; order Burkholderiales; family Burkholderiaceae_C; genus LMDS01. The sequence continues at coordinate 719 of JANXVK010000487.1, read as the reverse complement.
GACGTCGCTGCTGGCCGCGGCCGACTTGCAGGACAACCTGATGACGGCCTCGCACGATCTCGATCGCCTGCAGGCGCTGCTCGCCCACGCCTGTGACGAACTGATGCGCGGCTTTCACGGCGCCGCCAGCGAGATCCAGGCGCTGGTCGACGCGGCGCAAGACACACCGTCGCAGGAACTGTTCGACAGCGTCGTGCGCCACCTCGGCGGCGCGATCACCGCGCTGCAGTTTCAGGACACGGCCTCGCAGCTGATCGCCCACACCCACCAGCGCCTGCGCAGCTGCGCCGACCGCCTCGCCCGCGACACCATGGGCGACGACGACGATGGCATGGCCGTGGTCGAAGACGCGCCGCAGCGGCCGAACCCGGTCACGCACGACGAGATGGACGCCGGCTCGGTCGAGCTGTTTTGACATCGCCCTGATCCGCGCCGATTCAAGAACCCCCCGCGCACAACCGAAAACGCCTCAAGAATCCGGAGACTCCCATGCATTCAATTCTCGCCGTCGATGACTCGGCGTCCATGCGCCAGATGGTCGCGTTCACGCTGAAGAGCGCGGGCTACAGCGTCGCCCTGGCGGTGGACGGCCAGGACGCCTGGGAGCAGACCGCCCAGAGCGACTTCGACCTCGTCCTGACCGACCAGAACATGCCGCGTCTGGACGGCATCGGCCTGACGAAGAAGCTGCGCGACCACCCGAACTTCAAGTCGACGCC
>JANXVK010000474.1 GCA_025351675.1 Rhizobacter sp. | reverse complement strand
AACACCGGCGCGACCGGTTTCAGGTGCAACGTAAGCCCGCGCAGCGTCGCGTGCGTCAGGTGCATCGAGACGACGCCGCTGCCGGCCAGCAGGAAGGTCAGCACGTAGCCGAGGTTCAGCTGGTAGTTGATCGACGCGAGCAACAGCACGATCAAGGTCAGCCCGAACATCCAGCCGGCCCGTGTCGGCAGGATGTAGACGTTGCGCTGCGTCAGCAGCAGCGTGTCGGTGCGCGGCTGGCGCGCGTCGACCCAGGCGCGGAAACGGGCACGGGCGTGCGCAGCCGGGTTCAGGGCGGACCAGCGCGAAGCTGCGAGCTCGGCCACGTCCGGCCTACGGCAGCGCCACCGCCTCGATCATCGCGCGCACCTGCTCGACCCGGCCGCGGCCGGCGCCGGCGACCGGCACGAGGCGGTGCGCGATGGTCTGCGGCAACACGTACTGGACGTCGTCGGGGGCGACGTAGTCGCGCTGGCCGAGCAACGCGCGGGCGCGCGCGGCGCGCAGCACGCCGATACCGGCGCGCGGCGACAGGCCCTCGACGAACCAGCGGCCGGAGCGCGTCGCCGCGATCAGCGCCTGCAGGTAGTCGAGCAGCGTGTCCGACACATGCACGGCCTGCACCGCCTGTTGTGCCACGACCAGCTGCTCGGGGGTCATCACCGCACGCAGGCCGTGGATCGCCTCGCGCCGGTCTTGCCCGGCGAGCAGCGCGCGCTCGCTCGCCTGGTCGGGGTAGCCCAGCGTCAGGCACATCAGAAAACGGTCGAGCTGCGATTCGGGCAGCGGGTAGGTGCCGAGCTGATCGCTCGGGTTCTGCGTCGCGATCACGAAAAAGGGCTCGGGCAGTTTGCGCGTCTCGCCCTCGACGGTCACCTGGTGTTCTTCCATCGCTTCGAGCAGCGCGCTTTGCGTCTTCGGCCCGGCGCGGTTGATCTCGTCGGCCAGCAGCACCTGCGCGAACACCGGACCGGGGTGGAACACGAAGCTCTCCTTCGTGCGCTCGTAGACGCTGACGCCGATCAGGTCGGACGGCATCAGGTCGGCCGTGAACTGCGTCCGTGAGAAGCGCAAGCCCAACGAGACTGCGAGCGCATGCGCCAGCGTCGTCTTGCCGACGCCGGGCACGTCTTCGATCAGCAGGTGGCCGCCGGCGAGCATGCAGGCGACGCAGTCCTCGATCTGGGCGCGCTTGCCGACGATAATCGTGCTGATCTGGTCGACGAGTTCGATCAGTTGCGCGGCCAGCGGTTTGTTGTCGACGCGTTTGTCCATGCAGCCACCTTACCCGAAAAGCAAGCAGCACCCAGCCGATGACGACCGCCTTCTACAGCCATCCCGACTGCCGCGGCCACGACATGGGCCGCGGTCACCCCGAGTGCCGCGAGCGCCTCGATGCGATCGACGACTACCTGCTCGCGACCGGTCTCGACGTCGCGCTCGAACGCCATGAAGCCCCGCTCGTCGACCTCGCCGACGTGGCCCACGCGCACAGCAGCGGCTACGTCAACGAGTTGCGCGACGCGCTCGCGAACCTGCCGGCCGACGGCTCGCGGCTCGCGATCGATCCCGACACCGCCGCCAACGCCGGCACCTGGGCGGCAGTTCAGCGCGCCGCCGGCGCTGCGGTGGCCGCCACCGACGCGGTCATCGACGGCCGCGCCAGCAACGCCTTCTGCTCGGTGCGCCCGCCCGGCCACCATGCGACGCGCAATGCGACGATGGGCTTCTGCTTCTTCAACAACGTCGCGATCGCGGCCCGCCACGCACTCGACGTGCGCGGCCTGAAGCGCGTCGCGATCGTCGACTTCGACGTGCACCACGGCAACGGCACCGAAGACATCATCGCCGGCGACGAGCGCGTGCTGATGGTCAGCATCTTCCAGTACAAGCTCTACCCGTTCAGCGGCGGCGTGCCGATGGGCGACAACATGGTCAACGTCGCGGTGCCGGCGTACACCAAGGGTGCCGAGGTGCGGCAGATCATCGAGGACTGCTGGATGGCGCGGCTCGATGAATTCGCGCCCGAGATGATCTTCATCTCGGCCGGATTCGACGCTCACCGCGAAGACGAGCTCGGCCAGCTCGGCCTGGTCGAGGCCGACTACGAATGGATCACGATGCGCATCAAGGCGGTGGCCGACGCCCACGCGCAGGGCCGCATCGTCTCGTGCCTCGAAGGCGGCTACAACCTGGGCGCACTGGCGCGCAGCGTGGCCGCGCATCTGCGCGTGCTGGCCGGGGTGTAGATGGCGCCCCCGAACTCACTTCGTTCGCGACCCCAAGGGCCACGAAGGGGCCGCTTTGTGGCCCTTGGGGTGCAGGCCACCCTTGGGGCGGCCCGGCGGGAGGCCTGACCAGTGGCCGCGCCGATCCTCGACACCCGCGAACTGACCGAGCTGCTGGGCTCGCTGGCCCAGCCGGGCGCGCTGATCGAACTGGCGGTGCTGGCCGGCTGCCTCGGTCTGGCGTGGGCCGTGGTGCGGGCGATCCGCGGGTCCCGGTCGCCCGAGGGCTCGATCTGGTTCGGGCGCCGCATCGTCGACGGCGTGCTGTTCCCGCTCCTTGCGCTGGCGCTGGCCTGGGCCGCCCAGCACGCCATGCACGCGACCGCGCATGCGGCGGTGTTCAAACTTGCGGTGCCGATGCTGATCTCGCTGGCCGTGATCCGGCTCAGCGTGCGCGTGCTCGGCGCCACCTTCCCGGACGCGCAGTGGGTGCGCATCCTCGAGCGCAGCATCTCGTGGCTGGCGTGGATCGCGGTCGTGTTGTGGGTCACCGGCGTGCTGCCGGTGCTGATGGCGGCGATGGACCAGCTCAGCTGGAAGATCGGCGCCACCCGCATGTCGCTGCGCAACCTCGTCGAAGGCACGCTGACGGCCGGCCTCGTGATGGTGATCGCGCTGTGGATATCCGCGGGCGTCGAGAAGAAGCTGCTGCACGGCACCGGCAACACGCTGTCGATGCGCAAGATGGCGGCGAACCTCTTGCGCGTGGCGCTGCTGTTCATCGGCCTGCTGCTGGCGCTCTCGGCGGTCGGCATCGACCTGACGGCGCTGTCGGTCCTCGGCGGCGCGATCGGCGTCGGCGTCGGCTTCGGCCTGCAGAAGATCGCCGCCAACTACGTCAGCGGCTTCGTAG
>JANXVK010000621.1 GCA_025351675.1 Rhizobacter sp. | reverse complement strand
CGCTCACCTTCGACTCCTACGCCGAGCTGCGCGATCTGTTCGAGCGGTTGCGCCACGCGAGCGACATCAAGGTCGTCGTCCTCGCCGGGGCCGGCGACAACTTCTGCTCGGGCGGCGACGTTCACGAGATCATCGGCCCGCTCGTCAGGCTGAAGGCGCCCGAGCTGCTGATGTTCACGCGCATGACCGGCGACCTCGTCAAGGCGATGCGCGTCTGTCCGCAACCGATCGTCGCCGCGATCGACGGCGTCTGTGCCGGCGCCGGCGCGATCATGGCGATGGCGAGCGACCTGCGCGTCGGCACCGCGCGCAGCAAGACCGCCTTCCTCTTCAACCGCGTCGGCCTCGCCGGCTGCGACATGGGCGCCTGCGCGATGCTGCCGCGGATCATCGGCCAGGGCCGCGCGAGCGAGCTGCTCTACACCGGCCGCTCGCTCGGCGGCGAAGAGGCCGAGCGCTGGGGCTTCTTCAATCGCGTGGTCGAGCCGGCGCGGCTGCGCGACGAGGCGATGGCGCTGGCGGCCGATCTCGCCGCCGGCCCGACCTTCGCCAACGGCATCACCAAGACCATGCTCCACCAGGAGTGGGCGATGACGATCGAGCAGGCGATCGAGGCCGAGGCACAGGCGCAGGCGATCTGCATGCTGACCGAAGACTTCTCGCGGGCGTATCACGCGTTCGTCGCGAAGCAGAAGCCGCGTTTCGAGGGCAACTGACCATGTCAGACCTTCGTCATCTCGACTGGCCGTTCTTCGAGGATCGGCACCGCGCGCTCGCGCGCGAACTCGACGCGTGGGCGACGCAGAACATCAGCGACGACCATGGCGATGTCGACGCGCAGTGCAAGGCGCTGGTCCGTTCGCTGGGGCAGGGTGGCTGGTTGCGTCACGCGGTCGGCGGCACGGCCCACGGCGGCGCCGCCGAGCAGATCGACACGCGCGCGCTCTGCCTGATCCGCGAGACGCTGGCGCGGCATTCGGGGCTGGCCGACTTCGCGTTCGCGATGCAGGGGCTGGGCTCGGGCGCGATCAGCCTCGATGGATCGCAGTCACACAAAGAGCGCTATCTGCCGCGCGTGGCGCGCGGCGAGGCGATCAGCGCGTTCGCGTTGTCGGAGCCCGATGCGGGGTCGGACGTGGCGGCAATGGCCTGCGCGGCGCGCATCGACGGCGACCACGCGGTGCTCGATGGCGAGAAGACCTGGATTTCGAACGGCGGGATCGCCGACTTCTACGTTGTCTTCGCGCGAGACTCGAGTGTGCGGCCTCTCGACGGGTCCGCGGGCTCCGCGCCCGGTTCGCGCGGCATTTCGGCCTTCATCGTCGACGCCGACACGCCGGGCTTCGAGATCGCCGCGCGCATCGACGTGATCGCGCCGCACCCGCTCGCCCGCTTGCGGTTCACGAACTGCCGCGTGCCGCTCTCACAACGAATTGGCGCTGCCGGTGCGGGCTTCAAGGTCGCGATGCGCACGCTCGATGTGTTCCGCACCTCGGTGGCTGCGGCCTCGCTCGGCTTCGCGCGCCGCGCGCTCGACGAAGCGCTGCAACGCGCCACCACCCGCAAGATGTTCAACGGCGTACTCGCCGACTTTCAGCTGACCCAGGCCAAGCTCGCGACGATGGCGACGACGATCGACAGCGCCGCGTTGCTCACGTATCGCGCCGCGTGGCAGCGCGACCAGGGCCGCAACGTGACCCGCGAGGCCGCGATGGCCAAGCTCGCCGCCACCGAAGGCGCACAGCAGGTGATCGACGCGGCGGTGCAGATCTGGGGCGGGCTGGGCGTGCAGAGTGGCCAGCCGGTCGAGCGCCTGTACCGAGAGATTCGGGCGCTGCGCATTTACGAAGGCGCAAGCGAGGTGCAGCAACTGATCATCGCGCGCGAACTGTTGAAGGAGGTGACTCGATGAGAACGCAGCGGGACCAGCGCCGGGCCGCTCCCAAGCGGGCCCGCATCCCCTCGGGGGATCGGCCGACGTACTCGGCGGACGAGGGGTCGACATGATGCAGGTGCTTCTCCCCGAAGGCTGGCCGCGCCCCAAGGGCTACGCGAACGGCGTGACCGCCACCGGCCGCCAGGTTTTCATCGCCGGCATGATCGGCTGGGATGCGCAAGGCGTGTTCCACACCGACGACTTCGCGGCGCAGGCGCGCCAAGCGCTCGAACACATCGTCGCGGTGCTGGCCGAAGCGGGCGGCAAGCCCGAGCACATCGTGCGGATGACTTGGTACGTGACCGACAAGCGCGAGTACCTGGCGGCGGCCCGCGAGGTCGGCCGCGCTTGGCGCGAGGTCATCGGCTCGTACAACGCGGCGATGAGCGCGGTCGAGGTCAAGGCGCTGATGGAGGATCGCGCCAAGGTCGAGATCGAGGCGACCGCGGTCATTCCGGCGGCCTGACTGCCAAGCGAACCGGCCTCGCGTATTCTTCCGCGATCACTCACCGGAGCACGACCATGGCCACGACCAAAGCATCCTTCCACTGGGACGACCCGCTGCTGCTCGACCAGCAGCTCACCGACGACGAACGCGCGGTGCGCGACGCCGCGGCGGCCTACTGCCAAGCGCGCCTCGCGCCGCGCGTGACGATGGCCTTCCGCGAGGGCACGACCGACCCGGCAATCTTTCGCGAGATGGGCGAGCTCGGGCTGCTCGGCGCGACGATCCCCGAGCAATACGGCGGCGCGGGCCTGAACTACGTCTGCTACGGCTTGGTGGCGCGCGAGGTCGAGCGGGTCGATTCGGGCTACCGCTCGATGATGAGCGTGCAGTCGTCGCTGGTGATGGTGCCCATCAACGAGTTCGGCACCGAGGCGCAGAAGCAGAAGTACCTGCCGAAGCTCGCACGCGGCGAGTGGGTCGGCTGCTTCGGTCTGACCGAACCCGACCACGGCTCCGACCCCGGCAGCATGGTCACGCGCGCGAAGAAAGTCGACGGCGGCTATTCGCTGAGCGGCGCGAAGATGTGGATCACGAATTCGCCGATCGCCGACGTGTTCGTGGTCTGGGCGAAGGACGACGAAGGCGCGATTCGCGGCTTCATCCTCGACAAGGGCGCGAAGGGTTTGAGCGCGCCGGCCATCCACAGCAAAGTCGGCCTGCGCGCCAGCATCACCGGCGAGATCGTGATGGACAACGTGTTCTGCCCCGAGGAAAACGCGTTTCCCGAGGTGCGCGGCCTGAAGGGCCCGTTCACCTGCCTGAACAGCGCGCGCTACGGCATCGCCTGGGGGGCGCTCGGTGCTGCCGAAGACTGCTTCCACACCGCGCGCCAGTACACGCTGGACCGCAAGCAGTTCGGCAAGCCGCTGGCGGCCACTCAGCTGATCCAGAAGAAGCTGGCCGACATGCAGACCGAGATCACGCTCGGCCTGCAAGGCTGCCTGCGCCTGGGCCGCATGAAAGACGAAGGCACGGCATCGGTCGAGATCACCTCGATCATGAAGCGCAATTCGTGCGGCAAGAGCCTGGACATCGCGCGCATGGCACGCGACATGCTCGGTGGCAACGGCATCAGCGACGAGTTCGGCATCGCGCGTCACCTCGTGAACCTTGAGGTGGTCAACACCTACGAAGGCACGCACGACGTGCACGCGTTGATTCTCGGCCGCGCGATCACGGGCATCGCAGCGTTCTGACGATGAAGGAGAGCGGCAATGGCTGACAGCGCGCACATCGACACCTTCGCACGCGATCACCTGCCGCCCGCCGACCAGCAGCCGGAGTTCATCTTCGAGCTGCCCGAATTGCAGTTTCCCGCGCACCTGAACTGCGCGACCGAGTTGCTCGACCGGCGCATCACCGAAGGGCGCGGTGAACGCATCTGCCTGCGCGCGCCCGGCGGTCTGCAGTGGACCTACGCCGACCTGCAGCGCCACGCGAATCGCATCGCGAACGTGCTGGTGCGCGAACTCGGCCTCGTCACCGGCAACCGCGTGCTGTTGCGCGCGGCGAACAAGCCGATGCTGGTCGCCTGCTGGTTCGCTGTGATGAAGGCCGGCGGCATCGCGGTCGGCACGATGCCGCTGCTGCGCGCGAAGGAACTCGGCCAGATCATCGACAAGGCCCAGGTCACGCATGCGCTGTGCGACGCGGCCCTGCGCGCCGAGCTCGACGCGGCCGCGGCCGCGGCCCAGCATTCGCGGCTCGCCCACACGTTGTGTTTCGGCGATGCCTCGGCCGACCGGCTCGAGGCTCGCATGGCGCACCAGTCCGACCGTTTCGACAATGTCGCGACCTCCGCAGATGACACCTGCCTGCTCGCGTTCACCTCCGGCACCACCGGCCAGCCGAAGGCGACGATGCACTTTCATCGGGATGTGATGGCGAGCTGCGCGTGCTTTCCGCCGCACGTGCTGCGCGCCACGGCCGACGACGTGTTCATCGGCAGCCCGCCGCTCGCGTTCACGTTCGGGCTCGGTGGCCTCACGCTGTTTCCGATGAGCGTCGGCGCTTCGACCGTCTTGCTCGAGAAAGCCGCGCCGCCCGATCTGCTCGACGCGATCGGCAGCTTCGGCGCGACCGTGCTGGTCACCGCACCGACTTCGTACCGCGCGATGGCGGCCGGTGCGCGCGAGCGCAAGCTCTCGGCGCCGCTCGGCGGCCCGCTGCGCAAGTGCGTCGCCGCCGGCGAGGCGCTGCCAGCCGCCACGCGCCAGCTGTGGCGCGATGCGACCGGCATCGAGATCATCGACGGCATCGGCGCGACCGAGATGCTGCACATCTTCATCTCGGCCGACGAGGCGAACGCACGCGCCGGTGCCACCGGCGTCGCCGTCCCCGGCTATCGCGCCTGCGTGATGGACGCGCAGGGCACGGAGATTCCGCGCGGCCAGATCGGCCACCTCGCCGTGAAGGGACCGACCGGTTGCCGCTACCTCGACGACGCGCGCCAGGCGAACTACGTCAGCGACGGCTGGAACCTGACCGGCGACGCCTACCTGCAAGACGCCGACGGCTACTTCCACTACCAATCGCGCACCGATGACATGATCGTCTCGGCGGGATACAACATTGCTGCGCCCGAAGTTGAGGAAGTGCTGCTGTCGCACCCCGGCGTTGCCGAATGCGCGGTGATCGGCGTGCCCGACGAAGAGCGCGGCCAGATCGTCAAGGCCTTCGTCGTGCTGCGCGACTCGCATGCCGCCGGCGATGCGACCGTGCGCGCGCTGCAGGACTTCGTGAAGGCGGCGGTCGCGCCGTACAAGTACCCGCGCGCGATCGAGTTCCGCGCCGCGCTGCCGCGCACCGAGACCGGCAAGCTGCAGCGCTTCAGGCTGCGTGCCGGCTGAGCGGAGCGGCGCGCGGTGAAGGATCGCCAGCAAGTCCGCTTCTGCACCGCGCCCGATGGCACGAGGATCGCCGTCGCATCGATCGGCAGCGGGCCGCCGCTGGTGCGCGCGGCACATTGGCTGAGCCACGTCGAGCATGACCTCGCGAGCCCTGTCTGGCGACCCTGGCTTCGCGAACTCGCGCGAGGACACACCTACGTGCGTTACGACCAGCGCGGCTGCGGGCTCTCCGACCGTTCGTTCGCCGGGCTCTCGCTTGACCTCTGGGTCGGCGACCTCGAAGCGGTCGTCGACCAGATGGGCCTCGAGCGCTTTCCGCTGCTCGGCATGTCGCAGGGCGGGGCGGTCGCGATCGCGTACGCGCGGCGGCACCCCGAGCGCGTCTCGCACTTGGTGCTGGTCGGCGCCTACGCGCGCGGCACGATGCGGCGGGCCGGCACCGATGCCGAGCGCCTCGAGGCCGACACGATGGTCAACCTGATCCGCGTCGGCTGGGGCAGCGACAACGAGGCCTTTCGCCAAGTGTTCACGAACCAGTTCATTCCGGACGGCACGCCGGAGCAGCTGCGCTGGTGGACGGAACTGCAGCGTCTCACCGCGAGCCCGGAAGGCGCCGCGCGCACGCTGCAAGCCTTTCACGAGGTCGACGTGGTCGAGCTCGCCGCCGGGCTCGACGTGCCCACTCTTGTAATGCACGCGCGCGGGGACGCGAGCGTGTCGTTCGATGCAGGTCGTGAGCTCGCGGCGTTGATCCCCGGTGCGCGCTTTTTGCGCTGGAGAGCGCGAACCACGTTCTGCTCGAAGGCGAGCCGGCGTGGCCGGTGTTCCTCGACGAGCTGCGCGCCTTCCTCGCGCCCGAGCCGGCAGCGCTGGTGCCGAGCGCCGCGGCGCTGACGCCGGCCGAGGCCGCGGTGCTCGAACTTGTCGCGCGCGGACTCGACAACACCGCAATCGCCGCGCGGCTCGGCAAGACCGAGAAGACGGTGCGCAACCAGGTATCGACGGTTTTCGACAAGCTCGGCGTGCGCACGCGCGCCGAGGCGATCGTGCGAGCGCTCGGCCCCCGTTCCTGAGCATCGAACGGGACGGGTGTCCCACGTCCTGGTCGGCCGGGCGCAGCGCTTGGCGCGAAACGGGACGACGACCCCATGCGCCAATCGCGCTCCGCCGGAATCATGGGTCCACGTCAATTCGACGGACCCACCAAGACGCACCATGCACGCCGACACCATCCTGCCGCTCCCGACCAGCGACACGCGGCGCTACGCGAAGACCATCGAGGCCTCGAAGCGGGTTCGCTGGGACATCGACCACGACATCCTCCGCGGCCGGCGCTTCGACCTCGCGCAGAAGTTCCTGCCCGACGGCCTCTCGCTTGCCGACGAGCTCGAGTTCCTCACGCCGGCACAGCACCTATTCATCGGCCAAGTGCAGGGCCGCACCTACGCGAACATGTTCGGCCTCGTCGAGCGCTTCATCGGCGCGAAGATGCTTGACATCAGCCGCGACCACTGGCTCGGCGACCAGACCGCGCTCGAAGCCATCGTGCGCTTCGCCGATGAGGAGTTGAAGCACCAGGAACTGTTCCGGCGCGTCGAACTGATGGTCGCCACCGACATGCCGGCAGGCTACCGTTTCGACGTGTCGCCGAACGACGTGGCCGGGTTCGTGCTCGGCAAATGCAGCTGGGCCGTGCTCGCGCTGACCTGCCACATCGAACTGTTCTCGCAGGCGCACTACCGCGAGAGCATCGACGGCGACGCGTCGCTCTCGCCGCTGTTCAAGGACATCTTCCTGTTCCACTGGAAGGAGGAGTCGCAGCACGCGATCATCGACGAGCTCGAATGGGTGCGCGCCGACGCGCAACTCGCATCGAACGAGGCGCGCGACGCGGCGGTCGGTGAGCTGATCGAACTGGTCGGCGGCATCGACGGCATCCTGCAGGCGCAGGCGGGTGCCGATGCGACGTACTTCCTGGGTGTCTCGGATCTGCCGCAAAGCGGCGAGCGTGCCGAGCGCGTGCGCGGGACGATGCTGAAAGCCTATCGCTGGCAGTACATCATGTCCGGCGCGGCGCACCCGCACTTCCAGGCGGTGCTCGGCGGGCTGGTCAACGCGGCGCAGCTCGGCCGGGTCCAGGCCGCGCTGGCGCCGCTCGCGTACGCAATGCCGACACGGCGCGACGCTGCCCGCGCCGCGGCCTGATGGGTCTGTGCCTTGCACGCGCCGAGCGCGGCGTCGCAGTGATCGTGCGGTCCGGGGCTGGCGAGGCATCGACCTCGAACTCGCGAGCTCGGCGTGCTTGGGGCCGACCGAGGTGGCGAGCGGCGCGTGGGAGTGGGTCAGCACACAGGCGTCGGGCAGAAAAGCAGCCGTTGCACCCATGAGTCATCTCTGCCGCTGAATTCGGAAGTAGGGATGACCGGGGAATTTGCCCGCACAATCCAGCCCTTCCACGTCATCCGCGTTGCCGCTTCCGTTCCATGTCAGAGACCACTCCGCTGCCCACGCCCGACACTGCACCGGATGCCACACCGGATGCCGCACCCGAGGCCGCACCTCAAGCCGTGCCGGCTGTCGCGCCGACCAGCCCGGCCGAGTGCGCGCAGCAACTCAAGCAATTGTTCCCGGCGCTGTTCGGCGGCGCGGTGAAGCCGTTCAAGCTGCGCATCCAGATCGACATCCAGGAGCGCGCGCCGGGCAAGTTCAGCAAGCAGACGCTGTCGGCGTTCTTCCGCCGTCACACTGGCGCGACCTCGTACCTGATCGCGATGACGAAGGCGCCGCACCGCTTTGACCTCGACGGCCAGCCGGCGGGCGAGATCACCGACGAGCACCGCAAGGTCGCGCTCGACGAGCTCTCGCGCCGCCGCGGCAACCAGGAAGAGCGGCGTCAGCTCGAAGAGCAGCAGCGCCGCAACCGTGCCGGGCTGCTGCACGACTTTCAGGCGACGACGCTGACCAAGCCGAACTTCTGCGCACTGAAGGGGGTGCCGGTCGACGAGCTCGACGGCCTGCTCGAGATCGCGCGTGGCGAGGCCGAGGAGCGGGCGCGCCAAGCGCCGCCGCCGCGTCATGCGCCGGCCTTCGATCGGCCGCGCCGACCGGGACCGGACGGCGATCGTTCAGGCCGGGGCGGCCGCGGTCGCGGTTGACGCAAGCCGCCGCGCGCGCAAGCGGCTGAACGCGAGCGCGACGACGAGCACGCCGGCCGCACCGAACGCGATCACGGTGCCGGTGCCCCAAAGCGCGACCAAGGTTCCGGCCAATGCGACGCCCGCCGCCTGACCGAGAAAGAAGCTCGACGCGAATGCCGACACCGCCGCGCCGCGCCGTTCGGGCGCCATCTGCGTGGCGTTGATCTGCAGCGTGTTGTGCAGCATGTAGAAGCCCAGGCCGGCGATGAAGCAGCCCGGCATCGCCCACCACCAGACCGGCGCCAGGCCGATCGCGAGCAACGAGGCGGCGAGAAAGACACCGCCCAGGCTCGTCAGCCCGACCTCGCCGAGCCGGCGCACCAACCAAGCGGAGGCGAGCGCGAACAGCAAACCGCCGAAGCCGAACAGCATCACCATCGAACCGACGGTCGCGAGCGCGAGGCCGAAGGTCTGGTGCAGGTGGGTGGCGATGAAAGCGAACGCGCCGTACAGAAAGCCACCTTCGAGAAACACCGTCAGCAGCACCACGCGTGCCCAGGGCGTGGCCAGCACCTGCGCGAACTCGTTCGCCATGCGTCGCAGCGCGTGGCCTTCGGCGTGGCTCTCGGCGCGGTTCTGCACGCGGGCATGCGCCGGCAGGCGCCGGTCGAGCGCGAACAGCGTCAGGCTGATCGCGACGAAACCCAGCCCGATACCGAAGAACGGCACGCGCCAGCTCAGGTGATCGGCTGCGAAGCCACCGACGAACACGCCGACCGACAGGCCCAGGATCTGCCCGATCAGGAAGCGCGCCAGCACCGGCTGGCGGCGCTCGTAAGGCACGACGTCGCCGATCCAGGCCATCGCCAGCGGGATGATCGCGGCGGCTGTCGCGCCCGCCAGCAGCCGCGCAGCGACCAGCTGCGAAAACCCTTGTGCCAGCCCGCACAACGAAGTTGTCACGGCGCAGGCGGCGCAGGCCCACGCGATCACGCGGTACTTGCCGAAGCGATCGCCAACCGGGCCGAAGAAGAGTTGCGACAGGCCGTAGGCGATCGAGAACGCGGTGATGACCGCAGCCGCCCGGCCGGGAGAAATCGAGAACTCGCGCGCAAACAGCGGCAACAACGGGTCGGTCAGCCGCAGCGAGATCCCGCTGGCGAAGGCGGCAAGCGACAGGGCGATGATGGCGGCGCCGGGGATGCGCTCAAGAGGGTTTGCGGGCGGCGTCATGCCAAGGATTGTCGCGGCGCGGCAAGACAGGGTCGCCAAGTGAGTGGTCGGCGAGTGGTGCGTCAACGTCGATACCGCGGCCTGTGATTCCGGCTCCTGCGGCCGCCTCTCGGCCGCAGGCAATTCGGTCCCGTCCCCCGTTTAGGAGTCACGAGAATGAAGAAACCGAACGTGGCTCTCGCCATCGTGTTGGCCGGTGGCGCGAGCGTTGCCCAGACCAAGGGCGCGGTGAAGGAGTCCGGCAAGGCCGTCGCCGAGAAGGCGATGGAGGGCAAGGAGTCCGTGCAAGCCGCGGCGACGACCGACCCGGCGAAGAAGTCGGTGCACAAGGGCTCGGCCAAGTCGCACAAGGCCACGGCGCCGAAGCGCGACCGCAAGGCCAAGGCCGCCGGCTGGATTGGGCTTGGTGACGAGGCTGGCGCGAGAACAGCGGTTGTCCTACAGACGCTGCGGCGGAATTTGGGAACAATTTCCCAATGGAAACGAATCAAGTTCTCTGGGGCCGGGAGCGAGACGATCCCCGTCATCTCGCTCAAGGCAACGTTTGGGCCGCATTGCCGGCGCGCGGGTGGTCGGGTTGGTGGCGCAAGGCCGCGCCTGCGGATTTCGAGAACACGCAGCCGTCGGTGCGCGACAGCGGTCACGGCGTACCCGATGACGTCGCCCGCTGATCTGCGGGCGGGCCGCCTTGGGCGCCGACCGCTGAGCCTCGACGTCCCGGTCGTTGTGGAGATCGTCGACGCCGAACTGCCGGGCGGCAACCAAAACCGGATGCACATCACGGTCTGGGTCGACGCGGCCAACGAGAGCGTTTCGCAACCATCGGCGGCGCGGTCGCTGACGATCGGCTTTCTGGAGCGAGTCCTGGAGACCCTCCGAGCACGTCCTGGCAACTCGTTCGTGGACACGGAGATGCCAGGTTCCATCGGCTTCGTCAAGCGATGACGACATGCCCACAAGCCACTGCACCGATGGTTAAAGCGCCTTGGGCTCAGGGATGGAGTAGCCTGCAGCTTGCGGATGCGCCCATGCATCCCGCTGGAGATTCGCTTGGTTACACGCAAGGAAGAATCGTCTCCACCAAAGCTGGTCTGGCGGATCAGCGAGCGCGCGCCGATGGGGGAGTGGGTCGATGCTTCCCGCGTCGACGAAGCGGCAGCGTCGCCTCTGCCCGAAGTCAGCTTCGGAGGGTGGGTGATGTCTTCCTACGACCTTCTGCAAGGCAGCGATACGTCAGAGGTCGAAGACACGATACCGGGTGAGCTGTTCGATGAACTGTTCGCTCCGTCCAAAAAAGACGCCTCAGACCTTTGATCGTCAGGCCACGCTTTCGGATGAACATTGCCCGAGGAGCCTTCGATGGCCGCCTGATGACATTTCAGAATCGTCGTCCGCTGCCGACAGACAACAAGGGTTTGGTGTCAGACCGCAAGGGAAACGTTCACATGGAACTCGCAGAGCATTGGCGCTGGTGCTATCGAGACGCCGCAACCGGGCGCGTTTGCCGGACATCGTTTCAACTGACCGCGGAAGAGGCCGATTGCCGGTTCCGCGGCGCCGAGCGCATCGAAGGCAGCATGACGCTTCGGGAAGTCGACATTGACGCTCTCGCGGAGACCGCTCCGCGCGTCTTCCACGCGTCGCACCGGCCAGTGAGCTGACGGTCGCGGGCGGCCGCAGAAACGATGCGACGATACCGCCAGCGTCACCCCTCGGCGTCCTCCGGCGCGGGCCGTTTTCGGCCCTTCGCTGCGCGTCGTTTCGCATCTCGAGCTTGCCCGGCTGCCCACCACTGCGCGAACTCATCCGGTGTCTCCAGCGTGACGCGTCCCCACGCGCCGGCGCGAAAGTCGTTGATCGCGATCTCCGCGGCTTTTTGCAGGTTCACTTGGCCACCCGCCAGCAAGCCGCCGCGCTTGCGGCCGATCCCGGCCAGCAAGGCCTCGTCGCTGAGCGCAGCCAAGTCGTCGATCTGATAGCGGGGTTGCAGCCTGTCGGCGTAGCGTTTGCGGACGTTCGCCAGCAGCGCCAGCGCCACCTCTTCTTCGTCATAGGCATTGCGCCCGATCCCACCGCTGGCCGCGAGGTGGTAGCCGCTTTGCTCGACGACGATGCGCGGCCACAGCATGCCGGGTGTGTCGAACAGCTGGAAGTCGCTGGCCAGCATGATCTTCTGTTCGACCTTGGTGATGCCGGGCTCGTCGCCGGTCTTGGCCGCGCGTTGGCCGGTCAGCGTGTTGATCAGGGTGGACTTGCCGACGTTCGGGATGCCGCAGATCAGCACCCGCACGGGCTTGACCATGCCGCCGCGCAGCGGCACCAGCGCACGACACGCCGCGATCAGCTGTCTGGCAGGTGCCGTGACGCTCGCATCGAGCCCCAGCGCATTCGTGCCGGGCAGGGCGCGGTAGTGGGCGAGCCACTGCGCAGTCAGTTCCGGGTCGGCGAGGTCCTGCTTGTTCAGGATCTTCAGCGCCGGCTTCGTGCGGGTCAGCTCGCCGAGTAGCGGGTTCGCGCTCGATCCGGGCAGGCGTGCATCGAGCAACTCGACCACCACGTCGATCTCGGGCAAGCGCTCGGCGATCGCCTTCTTCGTCGAGTGCATGTGACCCGGGAACCATTGAATCGGCATGTCTCAGGACTTTCTGCTGCTTTGGCTTGGTGCGCCTGAAACGCAACAGAACGCCTTGCATGGCACCGTGGTTCTTGAGGGCGGGGTTTGCATCGTAGTTGATGGATCGGCTGGCGTTGCGGCCAGCGAACCCGGAGGCCCCGTCAGCCCAAACCTCGCCCAAGGGTAGCGAAAGCGCAACAGTCAGATGCATCGGTTCACTCGTGACCATGCACAACAGAGATCAAGCCTCAGTCGCAACAGCAGATCAGTTCGTCGAACCTCTCACCCGTTTGATCCAGAGCGGGCGCCCGTGCTGGCTCCTGACGCCGTGTTGAACCGCCCCGGGTTTTGAGGAGGCTCAACTCTCTGAGAGGATTGAGCCATGAACAAGTCGAACAAGTTTTCACCCGAGGTCCGCGAGCGTGCGGTGCGGATGGTGCAGGAGCACCGGGGCGA
>JANXVK010000466.1 GCA_025351675.1 Rhizobacter sp. | reverse complement strand
CGGGGGAGCCCCACCGCGACCACGAGAGCGGGGACGTATCCCAGGTACCAAGGACGCGGGCCAGAAGCACCTCGACGCGGGCGCGAAAAAGGTGATCTTCTCGGCGCCGTCGAAGGACGACACGCCGATGTTCGTCTTCGGCGTCAACGACAAGACCTACGCCGGCCAGACGATTGTCTCCAACGCCTCGTGCACCACCAATTGCCTGGCACCAGTTGCCAAGGTGTTGAATGACAAGTGGGGCATCAAGCGCGGCCTGATGACCACCGTGCACGCCACCACTGCGACACAAAAGACCGTCGACGGCCCGTCGAACAAGGACTGGCGCGGCGGCCGCGGCATCCTCGAGAACATCATCCCGTCGTCGACCGGTGCCGCGAAGGCCGTGGGCGTCGTGATCCCGGAGCTGAACAAGAAGCTGACCGGCATGTCGTTCCGGGTGCCGACCTCGGACGTGTCGGTGATCGACCTGACCGTCGAGCTCGAAAAGCCCGCGACCTACGCCGAGATCTGCGCCGAGATGAAGGCGCAGTCGCAGGGTGCCATGAAGGGCGTGCTCGGCTACACCGAGGACAAGGTCGTCTCGACCGACTTCCGCGGCGAATCGATGACTTCGGTGTTCGACGCCGAGGCCGGCATCGCGCTCGACAGCACCTTCGTCAAGGTCGTGTCCTGGTACGACAACGAGTGGGGCTACTCGAACAAGGTGCTCGAGATGGTCCGCGTGGTGGCGAAATAGGCGCGTCGCCACTCGGCCTATGATCGCGGCTGCGGCCAGCGCCGATCGAAAACATTGACATTACTTTTCGATCGGACGCGCCACAGCAATCACCTTGCTCCTCCTCGCAGGCCCAATCCGGAGGGTTTGCGCCGCGAGAGCGGGGCATTTGGACATTCGAAAGCAAGGATTCGAAACGTGAAGAACTTCAGGTGGTGGCCGGCGATCGGCGTGGTGGCAGCAGTGGTGGCTTTGGGGGGCTGCGGCGGCGGTGGGAGTAATTCGTCGTCGAACGCCTCGCTGCGGATCGCGAACGCGACGTTGACGCATGCCTCGCTCGATCTGCTGATCAACGGTGTCAGCGCTTCGACCGCAACGACGACCGACACGGTCGGCAACTACGCGTCGCCGAGCAGCGGCAGCGTCACGCTGCAACTCAACGACACCGGCGCCGCGACCGCGCTGACGACCACGGTGCCAACCCTGACCGGCGGCAACCACTACACGCTGTTGGCCTACGAGTCGGGCGGCGCGGTCAAGACCGCGATCCTGAACGAGGACAACGCGGTGCCGCCCGCCGGCACCGCGCAGTTGCGCGTCTACAACGCCGCGCTCGACGCCGGCAGGATCGACGTCTACATCACCGCGCCGACGGTCGACCTGGCCACCGTCTCGACCCCGACAGCGACCTTCGCGACCACGACGGCGAACGCGTCGACCGCGCTGCTGACCTACAGCCCCGGCACCTACCGCGTGCGCATCACCGCGGCCGGCAACAAGGCCGACCTGCGCGCCGACATTCCGTCGGTCGTCGTCGCCGGCCAGCAGATCGCTACCGTGGTGCTGACCCCGGCGGCCGGTGGCGCGCTGATCAACGGCTCGACCGTGATCCAGCAAGGCGCCTACGCGGCGGCCCGCAACAGCAACACGCGCGTGCGGCTGGCGGCGGCGGTGTCGGGCAGTGCGACCGTGGCGGCCTCGGCCAGTGGCGGCACCGTGATCGACGCCGGCAGCGTCGCCCCGGCATTCGGCTTCGGCTACGTGCTCGTGCCGGCGACCAGCACGCTGACCGTCGCGGTCAACGGCACCCCGGTGACCGCGCCGACGACGGCGCTCAAGCCCGGCGCCGATGCGACGCTGCTGGTGTACGGCGACCCGGGCTCGGCCACCGCCAAGCTGCTCGACGACGACAACCGCCTGCCGAGCGACGCGACCACGACCAAGCTGCGTCTGATCAATGGCGTCACCGGCAGCACCGGCACGCTGACGCTGACGGCCAACAGCGCGCCGATCGGCACCGGCATCGCGGGGGGGCTGGCCTCGGGCTATGTTTCGGTGATCGGCAGCACGAACGCGATGATCCTGAAGCTGTCGTCGTCATCGAGCAGCGCAGTGACGACGGATTCGAGCAACGTGTTGAGCCCGAGCGCGGTCTACACGATTCTGGCCGGCGGCCCGATCGGCGCGCCGCAGTTGCTGATTCGGTAAGCGTTCGTATCGGCGGCATTTGCGTGCGTTTTGCGCGGGCCTGCCGTCGTCGGGCGCCGCTACACTGAAATGCTGGTTTCTCGTTCGGCGCCGCCCGTGAGCGGAGCCACCGACAGGTGCCCTTGCGGCGCCTGTTTTTCGATGTGAGTTGCGCATGAAGACGATTTCCCGCCGTCGCCCCGTCTGGGCTGTTTTTACGCTGGCGCTGGCTTGCGTCTGCGCCACCGCCGCGCTGCCCACCGGCAACGCCGAGCGCGGCCCGCT